>JAHDFG010000028.1:0-5935 GCA_020628265.1 Pseudooctadecabacter sp.
GCGCCGTTGGGGCCGATGATCGCGTGGCAGGTGTTTTCTGCCACGTCGAGGTTCACGTCACCCAAGGCCTGAAGGCCGCCGAAGCGTTTGTTGACGCCTTTGACTGAAAGGATTCCCATCTTTCTTCTCCTTAATCGGCGTTTTTGTTGCGGCGGAAGCGGGCGGCGATGCGTTGACCACCTTCCACAAGACCACCAGGCAGGAAGATCACGACCAGCATGAACATGATGCCCAGCGTCAGGTGCCAGCCCTTACCGATGAAGGGGTAGACGACGGAGACCATGATGTCCTCAAGGCCGTCCGGCATGAAGGCGAACCATTCGTGCAGGATGTCCTTGTTGATCTTGGAGATGATGTTTTCCATGTACTTGATGAAACCCGCGCCAAGGACAGGGCCCATCAGGGTGCCCGCGCCGCCGAGGATCGTCATGATCACGACTTCACCCGAGGCCGTCCAGAACATGCGTTCTGGTCCCACCTGCGTATCCATCGCCACCATCAGGCCACCGGCCAGACCGGCGTAGGCGCCGGAGATGATGAAGGCCCACAGCGTGTAGCGTTTGGGCGTCAGGCCCGTGTAGTTCATCCGCTGCTGGTTGGATTTCACCGCCCGCAGCATCATGCCGAAGGGGCTGCGGAAGATGCGGATCGACAGGTAGAAGGCGATCAGCATGAAGGCGGCCGCGATGTAGTAGCCAAGGTTGAAGGTGAACAACCAGTTGCCCAGAGACAGCTCGAACGAGTTGCCCATTTCCGCACCAAAGAGGTTGGCGCGGCCGATGGAGCCGTCCGTGGGGCCGCCGAACAGCGGCGTGTCGGTGTTCTTGATCTGCAGGCCGGTTTCACCGCCCGTGATCGGTGTCAGCACCGAATAGGCGAGGGCATAGGACATCTGTGCAAAGGCCAGTGTCAGGATCGAGAAGTAGATGCCCGAACGGCGTAGCGAGATGAAGCCCACGATGAAGCTGAAGGCGGCTGCGATGATGATGGCCAGCAGGATGCCGGGGATCACGTTCAGCGTCACCAGTTTCATCGACCAGATCGCGGCGTAGGACCCCACACCCAAGAACGCGGCGTGGCCGAAGCTGAGGTAGCCCGTCAGGCCGAACAGGATGTTGAAGCCGATGGCGAAGATGCCAAAGATCACAAAGCGCTGCATCAGGTCGGGGTAGCCCGCGTTGAACTGCGCCATCGCTGATCCTTCGGGGAAGGGGTTCAGGATGAAGGGGGCCAGCATCACCAGTCCGAAGACGATCAGCATCAGCGTGCTGTCTTTCTTAGTGAGGCCGAGCATCCCGCCCGTGCCGGACGAGGGTCGGGCAGAGGGGGAGGCGACGGAGGTCGGTTGGGTTGTTTGATCGGTCATTGGATTAGTCCTCCATCACGCCCTTGCGTCCCATCAGGCCACGGGGCCGGGTCAGCAAGATGATGATTGCGACAAGGTAGATGATGATTTGGTTGATGCCGGGCAGGACCTGCACGACGGCGGGCATGGAGGCGAAGCTTTCCAGGATGCCCAGAAGGAAGCCAGCGGCGACAGCACCGGGCAGAGAGCCCATGCCGCCAACAACCACCACGACGAAGGACAGCACGAGGAAGTCCATGCCCATATGGTAGTTGGGGGCCACGATAGGCGCGTACATCACACCCGCCAGACCGGCCACGGCGGCGGCGAGGCCGAACATGAAGGTGAAGCGTTTGTCGATGTCGATGCCCAGCATCTGCACCGTTTCACGGTCGGCCATACCGGCCCGCACGACCATCCCGAAGGTGGTGAACTGCAGGAAGGCAAAGACGCCAGCGATGATGAGCGCCGAGAAGAAGAAGTACACCAGACGCCAGTAGGGATACATGATCGTCAGCGGGTCATAGCCAAGCCAGACGCCGAAATCCAAAGAGCCGGTGAAGGCTGCGGGGGCAGGGGTCTGGATCGGGTTGGCACCGAAGAAATACTTGATGACTTCGGCCAAAACGATCGCAAGGCCGAAGGTCACAAGGATCTGGTCCGCGTGGGGGCGCTTGTAGAAGTGCTTGATCAGGCCGCGTTCCATGGCAAAGCCGATGCCGATCATGATCGGGATCGAGAACAGGATGGCCAGCGGCACGTTCCAGTCGATGATCGCGGCACCGGCGGTCTCGCCAAACCAGTTGTAGATCACCGGCACGTCGCGCATCAGCGGGTTGCCCAAGAAGTCCGTCTGACCCTCAACCGCGACTTCGCGGGAGATCGTCAGGATTTTGCTGAGGATCACAGCGCAGAACGCGCCCATCATGAACAGCGCGCCGTGCGCGAAGTTCACAACGCCGAGCGTTCCGAAAATCAGGGTGAGGCCAAGCGCGATCAGCGCATAGGCAGAGCCTTTATCAAGCCCGTTTAGAATTTGAACGATGATCTGGTCCATGAGCGGTCTGCCTTTGGTCAGTGTCTACAAGGGGGCCGTTCGCCCGCAATGTATCGGGGGCGGTAGGGGTCCGCGGTGTGTCTTGGTTGGGTCGTAAGGTGGACGCGGCGAAAGACCGCCGCGCCCTTTATGCGTTGGCTTATGCGCCGTTGTTGCACTCGCCCAGGGAGGCTTCTGCGCCGCCCATCTGCGGGTGGTCGGGGGAGTACATGACCTGATCGACAGGCGTGACTTCCACGATCTCGAGAAGGTCGAACTCGGACTCCGGGTTCTCTTTCCCGCGCACAACCAGAACGTCCTTGAAGCACTGGTGGTCGGAACCACGATAAAGCGTCTTGCCGTTGCCCAGACCGTCGAACTCGAAATCTTCGAGAGCTTCGGCAACTGCGCAAGGTGCGAAGGAACCAGCACGCGTAACAGCATCTGCATAAAGCAGGGTCTGCACGTAGGTCGTGTGGGCTGCCTGCGACGGCGGGAAGCCGTACTTGGTGCCGAAGGAGCGCACGAATGCCTGAGAGCCTTCGTCCTGCAGGGACCAGTGCCAGTTCGTGGAACCGTAGATGCCCTTAACGTTGGCGCCAGCACCACGTGCCATCAGGCGCGAGTAGAGCGGAACAACGATTTCGAAGTTCTTGCCGTTTGCAACAGCGTCACGCAGGCCGAACTGAACAGCGTTGGTCAGAGAGTTGACCATGTTGCCGCCGTAGTGGTTCAGAACCAGAACGTCAGCACCGGAGTTCAGAACCGGTGCGATGTAGGACGAGAAGTCCGTCTGGGTCAGAGGCGTCTTGACGGAGTTCACCGTCTCCCAGCCGACTGCTTCCGTGGAGGCGCGGATGGCTTCCTCGGTGGTGTAACCCCAGTTGTAGTCTGCGGTCAGGTGATAGGCCTTACGGTCGGTGCCGTAGTTTGCAGCCAGCACCGGCGCCAGAGCAGCACCCGTCATGTAGGAGTTGAAGAAGTGACGGAAACCGTTGGCCTTGCGGTCCTTACCGGTCGTGTCGTTGGAGTGGGTCAGACCCGCCATGAAGATGATGCCGGCTTCCTGACACAGGGCCTGCACAGCCACAGCCACACCAGAGGACGAACCACCGGTGATCATGATGGCGCCATCTTTTTCGATCATGGAGCGCGCGGATGCACGAGCGGCGTCAGACTTGGTCTGGGTGTCGCCGGTGACGTACTTCACTTCGCGGCCCAGAATACCGGTGCCGTCCAGAACCTTCGAGGAGAAGGTGTTCAGCATGCCGCCGTCGCCGCCACCGTTCAGGTGCTCGACTGCCAGCTCGTAGGCGCGCAGTTCGTCTGCACCCTCGTCAGCGTAGGGGCCGGTCTGCGGTACGTTGAAGCCCAGAACGACTTCAGAGTCGCCCGGTGCGTTGGTGAAACCAGCGTGGCCATCAGCGCGCAGGTACTGGGGCAGCGCCAGCGCTGCACCACCCACGGCGCCGGTCTTGATGACACCACGACGGGTAAAGTTTGATTTGGACATATAATCCTCCCTTTGAAGTTGCGGCGGGCCTCCTCGCCCAACCGCGAACGCTTTTACAGCGTGGCTACAGTAGAGGGCGGGCCTGAAAACTTCTCAACAAGTGATCCGTAACATTCGGTAATTTTGTAAAGACATAAACGGCGCACTGCGGTATTTTGTAAATTACTTTACTACTGGTGTCGGGGTGGTGGCGCTATCAGCCCCGCAAACGTTAAGGAATTTCGAATGGCCGAACGGGTTCTGACAGGCACACGGGTCCGCAACAGGCGGCTTGATCTGGGGCTGCGGCAGGCCGAACTGGCCGAACGGCTGGGGATTTCGGCGTCTTACCTCAACCTGATTGAGCACAACCGGCGCAGAATCAGCGGCCCCTTGCTGCGGTCGGTGTCACAGGTTCTGGGCGTCGATGCCGCACTTTTGGAGGATGGCACGGCCGAGGCTGTGTTGGAGCCGCTCAAGGCCGCCGCTGCTGCCTTTCCGGCGGCTTCCGTTGAAGAGGGGCGGGCCGAGGAGCTGGTGGCCCGCTTTCCCGATTGGGCCGCTTTGATTGCCGCGCAGCAGGCCCGCATCCGCCAGTTGGAGGATCGCGGGCGGGCGTTGAGTGACCGTCTGGCCCATGACACCCAGATTGCCCATTCCCTGCACGAGGTGATCTCGACCGCGACGGCGATCCGGTCCACGGCTTCCATTCTTGCGGAAACACCTGATCTGGATGCCGACTGGCAGGCACGGTTTCACGGCAACATTGATGTGGACAGCGCCCGTCTGGCGGAAAGCAGTCAGGCCTTGCTGGGGTTTCTGGATATGGAGATGGAGGCGGGGATTGACGAGGTTTCCTCGCCCATGGAGGAGGCCGAGGCCTATCTGGGGCGTCTGGGTCATTATCTGGCGGACGTTGATGCGGGGAATGTGCCGCGGTTCGAGGATGTCGCGGACGGGCCGACGCGGGCAATCCTGCAGCGCTGGGCGGGCAGGCTGGCACGGGATGCAGCAGCATTGCCCTTAGCCGCCTTTGAGCAAGCGGCGCGAGCGATGGCCTATGATCCGGCGCGCTTGGCGGCGCGGTTCGGGGTGCCTTTGCCGGTTGTCCTGCGCCGTCTGGCCCATTTGCCGAACGGGGCGGACCATCCGTTGATGGGGCTGGCGGAATGCGATGCGGCCGGTGTTGTGACGTTCCAGAAGCCGATTCTTGATTTCCGGCTGCCCCGTGCCGGTGCGGCCTGTCCGCTGTGGCCGCTTTATCAGGCGCTGACACAGCCGGGGCGGGCGTTGCATGCTGTCGTGCGGTTGCCCGGTGCGGCCCGCACTCCGTTCGAATGTTTCGCGATCGCAGGGCCCGAAGGGGAGGTTGCCTTTGGCAAAGAGCCCCGCATCAGGGCGACGATGCTGGTGCGTCCTGCCCGCAGCGAGGCCACGCCCGAGACAGTGGGGCCGGGCTGTCGCGTTTGCCCCGTGAGCGATTGTTCCAGCCGAAGGCATCCGGCGTTGATTTGACGGACAGGCGGCTGGGCCTTTGACTTGAGGCGGCAGTTGCCGCAATACTCTGCAGGCTGCACGGGAGGGGAGCCCGCGCGCCGCCAAAGGGGAGGGAGTGACGATGGGCCAACGTGTCCTTCTGATCGAAGACGAGCCGAATATCATCGAGGCGATCAGCTACATCCTGAGCAAGGACGGCTGGACCGTGCACACGCATTCCGACGGCGAGACGGCCATGGACAAGGTAATGCAGGGCGTGCCGGACCTGATTATTCTGGATGTGATGCTGCCCGGCCGGTCGGGCTATGACATCCTGCGCGACCTGCGGGCGCGGTCTGACACGGCGGAGGTGCCGGTGATGATGCTGACGGCGCGGGGACAGGCCAAGGACCGTGAGATGGCCACGTCACTCGGCGCCACCGAGTTTATGACCAAACCCTTCTCAAACGCCGAGGTGCTGGCGTCCGTCCGCGCCCTTGCAACGGCCTCCTGAGAGCGGACCGTTGGCCCGCACCCCACGCATCGAGTTTCTGGAGCGGAGCAGCTACCGCCAGCGCCGGATGCG
>JAHDFG010000028.1:6035-8878 GCA_020628265.1 Pseudooctadecabacter sp.
GCCGGCAGTGGCGAGGTTTGGGCCACGGGCGAATTCAACGGCGCGGCCATGTGGGTGGCCATCGGATTGGCCGTGTTCACCATCCTTTTCGGGACCCGCAATCTGGACGCGAACGAACGGCACCACGGGGTCGTTATCGCCATCGCGGTCGAAGCCGTCGTCAAGCTGGTGGCGCTGCTGGCTGTTGGCATTTTCGTGGTCTGGGGCGTCGCGGGCGGCGTGGGCGACACGCTGGCACTGATCGACAATTCGGCGCAGGGGCAATGGGCACCAGATCCCAGCCGCTGGGTCGGGCTGATCTTTGTCTCAGGCGCGGCCTTTGTCTGCCTGCCGCGGATGTTCCAAGTGCTGGTGGTGGAAAATGCGGACGAACGCCACTTGGGCGTCGCAGGCTGGGCCTTTCCGGCCTACCTGCTGTTGATGTCCCTGTTCGTGGTGCCCATCGCCGTGGTCGGGCTGGACCTGATGCCGGATGGTGCGAACCCTGACCTGTTTGTCGTGACGATCCCCTTGGCCGAGGGGCGCGAAGGCCTTGCGATCCTTGCGTTTCTTGGGGGGTTCTCCTCTGCTACTTCCATGGTGATCGTGGCGACACTGGCGCTGGCTACGATGGTCAGCAACCACATCGTGGTCCCCAGTTGGCTGAACGCACGCACGCCCGGGGCCATGGTGTCGGGCGATGTGCGGGATGTTGTCGTGGCCTCAAGGCGGATCTCCATCGGGGTCATTCTGGCCTTGGGCTATATCTATTTCCGCCTGTCGGGCGGGGGGGCCGCACTGGCGGCGATCGGCTTGGTGTCGTTTACGGGCGTTATTCAGGTGCTGCCTGTGATGATCGGTGGCGTGGTCTGGCGCGGGGCCAACCGCCTTGGCGCAGGTGCGGGGCTGCTTGTCGGGTTCACTGTTTGGGCATGGACCCAGTTTCTTCCCAGTTTCGGGGTGGGCGCTGTCCTGTCTCAGGCGGTGTTTGAGCAGGGGCCGTTCGGGTTGGGGTGGCTGCGGCCACAGGCGCTGTTCGGGATCGAGGGGATCGACCCGCTGGTGCACGCGGTGATGTGGTCCATGTTGCTGAACACCTCCGCCTTTTTGCTGGTGTCGATCCTGACCTTTCCCAACCCGTTGGAGCGGCTGCAGGGCGCGCAGTTCGTTAATGTGTTCGACTATTCGCGCAGCACGCGGACGTGGTCGGGGTCTGACGCGCAGTCCGAAGACCTGTTGGTGATGGCGCAACGCATCCTTGGTGCGACCGAGGCGCAGACCCTGTTCCGGGCTGAGGCGCAGGCGCAAGGCAAGGCAGGGTTCCTGCCTGATGTGACGCCCGATTTCGTGGAACATCTGGAACGGGAGTTGTCAGGCTCGGTCGGGGCGGCCACGGCCCATGCGATGATTGGCCAGTTGACCGAACGGGCCATGGTGTCGGTGGATGACCTGATTGCGGTGGCAGATGAAACCGCCCAGATCATGGAATATTCCAACCGGCTGGAGGCCAAGAGCGCCGAACAGGAGCGCACGGCGCGGGCATTGCGGGAAGCCAATGAAAAGCTGACGGCGCTGTCCATTCAAAAGGACGCGTTCCTGAGCCAGATCAGCCATGAATTGCGCACGCCCATGACGTCCATCCGGTCGTTCTCGGACATCCTGCGCGACAGCGAGGTCGAGGACGACGCCCGCAAACGGTTCGCAGGGATTATCCACGACGAAGCCAACCGGCTGACCCGCTTGCTGGATGACTTGTTGGATTTGGGTGTGCTGGAAAGCGGACAGGTGCAGTTGAACCTGTCCGAGGGCACCTTGGCGGACATTCTTGACCGCGCTGTGCTTGCGTCGGGTGTGGCAGAGGACAAGCTGTCGATTTCGCGTAGGGCTGCGAACGAAGCCGTGTTGGTCCAGACCGATCTGGAACGGTTGACGCAGGTCTTTATCAACCTGATCAGCAATGCGGCCAAGTACTGCACCGCTGACGCACCGGAGCTGCGGATTGTCGTGCGGCAGTTGCAAGGGCGCACGGTGGTGGATTTCTGGGACAACGGGCAGGGCATCCCTCTTGAGAGCCAGACCATGATTTTCGAGAAATTCTCGCGGCTTGAGGATGAGGGAAAGGCCGGTGGGGCGGGCCTTGGTCTGGCGATTTGCCGGCAGATTATGTCGGCCTTGGGGGGCGATGTCAGCTACGTGCCGGGGCAGGGCGGCGCGGTCTTCCGCGTGACCTTGCCCAAAGCCCAGGCTTTGGCCGCCCAATAGGTCTGGCGTTAGCGGCTTGGTAACGAAGACGCCTTAGACCGAGTTCATGAAGTGGCATGCGGGATCAAGTTCATGAACGCCGTAAATCCGGTTCTCGCCCGAAAACTGGGGTTGGAGGCAGGGACGGCTGAGGGTGTCGCTGCGCCTGAACGGATGTCTCCTGCGCGGCAGATGCGGCGGGCGATGGCACGGGCTGCGGATAAATCCGTGGGCCTGTCGGCTGCGGTGCTTGGCATCTCGGATGAGATTGTGGAGGTTGAGGACCTGATTGAGGGCGGGCCTGAGGGTTGGGTCGTACTCGGCTTGCGCGAAGGCGGGCAGGCGGGGTTGAGCGGACTGGTGTTGATGGACCCCGTGTTGCGGTCGGCCCTGGTTGAGATGCAGACCATGGGCAGCTTGTTGCCCCCTGCGGCTTCGCCCCGTCCCGTGACCCGGATTGATGCGCTAATGACCGTGCCGTTTGCCAGCCAGCTTTTGGCAGAGCTTGGGGAGGCGGGGTTTGAAACGGGCGGTCCTCCGCTGTCGCACTACGACCTCGGCCCGATTGATGATCTGCGGACCGCCGGTCTGGTGATGGTGCAGGGCCGCTATGCCTGTTGGCG
>JAHDFG010000028.1:8978-14323 GCA_020628265.1 Pseudooctadecabacter sp.
GCGGGCAGGTCTTCGGGGTCAATCTGCGGAGAGACGGCGTAGCGGTCGGTAAGCGGGCGTATATCCATGAGGTCTTTTAGGCCGCCCCGTTTGTGAGGTCCAGTTCCCAATGATCCGACACGCGCGCCTTGCCGGGCGCGTCGCCCGAACATCCGCGACAATGCCGCCAATTCGGGCGTTTGAGGCGCAGTTTGGGCAATTTTGCTTTCCCTTTCGGGTCTTACGGGCCATTCTGGCTGCACAGGCGGGCGCTGGGGTCCCGTCCTTGAGCAAAAGGTAGGACAATGGCACGTTTGGTGCGGTTTCGGGTTCTGGACGGGATTGCCGTCGTGACGATGGAGGCTGAGCCTGTGAATGCCCTGTCGTCGCGCTTGCGCGCAGGCCTATGGGAGGTCTTTGACCGCATCGCCACCAATGATGACATCAAGGCCGCTGTCCTGACGGCATCGGGCCGGATGTTTTCCGCAGGTGCGGATATCAATGAATTCGAAAGCGGCACCGGAGGGCAACCGAGCCTGCCACAGCTTTGCGACCGGATCGAAAATTGCCCCAAGCCGGTTGTCGCTGCAGCACACGGTCAGGCGCTGGGCGGCGGGGCGGAAGTGATGCTGTCAGCGCACTACCGGTTGGCGGCACCGGGCACACGGATCGGCCTGCCGGAGGTCGCGCTGGGGCTGATCCCGGGGGCCGGAGGCACGCAGCGTCTGCCGCGGTTGATCGGGGCAGAACGGGCGTTGCAATTAATGGTGTCGACCAATGCGATCGAGGCCGAGGTCGGCCAGCGTATCGGTTTGATCGACGGCATCGTGCAGGGTGATCTGGCCTCGGGTGCTGTGAATTTCGCGCAACGACTTCTGGCGCAGGGGCAGGGGCCGCGCCCCACCCGTAGCCAGCGCAGCCGGATGGCGGATGGCCGCGCCTATGCCAAGGCCGTAGCTACAGCGAGGACTGCACTGGCCGAGAACCCGTTGCACGCGCCCCAGCGTGTCGTGGACTGTGTCGAGGCCGCAGCCCTGCTGCCGTTCGAGGCGGGGCTTGCGTTTGAGGCCGACGCGTTCGAGCGTTGTCTTGCGCACCCGCAGTCGGTCGCTCTGCGGCACGTGTTTCGGGCCGAGCGCCGGATTGACAACGCCCTGATCGAGAGGGACGGAGCGGCCTTTCGCCCTGTGGAACCTATGGGCAAAGCGGCCGTTCAGCGGCTGCGCAACGCCATGCGTGCTGCGGCGGAGTGGATCGTGGCGCAAGACATCAGCGAAGAGGCGGTTGACGGTGCGATGTTGGCCTACGGCTTTCGCAAGGGGCCGTTCGGCAAAAAAGAGGGTGAGAGACCCAATGCCGAGATCGTGCGCCGGATCGTGGCTGCCTTGGTCGCCGAGGGCGGTGTCTGTGTCGAACAGGGCGCGGTACAACGTCCGTCAGATATAGATGCCCTTGCGGTGCATGGCATTGGTTTTCCGCGCAGACAGGGTGGCCCGATGCGGGCGGCCCAGACTGAAGGGTTGATCGGCTTTCGCAATGCCATGCGCGGCTATGCGGATGATGATCCGATGTGGGCAGTTCCGGAGGTCTTGGACGAGGCGATCAAGGACGCGCGCGGGTTCGACGCGCTGGGCTAGGCCGTTTAGGGTGCCAGCAGAACACCGACGACAACGCACATCAGGCCCAGAACCGACAACAGGAAGGCCCCGAGGTTGAGGGGCAGGGCGGCCTGGATTTTCGCCTTTAGTTCGGCGTCATCCTTGGCCGTTTTGCGCGCACGGCGGACCTGGATGATGCTCAGCACGATTCCGGCGATCCCGATCAGGGAGATGACCGCGCCCAATCCGATCAAAAGTTCCATTGCGCCCTCGTTTGTTGCGTGGCCCCGCCTAACGCGGGCGGGCGTTGCATGCAACCGCTTGCCCCTGCGGGGTGGCACGGATAGGGAAGGGACAAATCCGAAACGCACCAACCCAAGAGGCCCCCATGTCCGATATGAGCACCGATACCAGCTACCGTGTCACCGCTGACGAATTGCGCCAGTTCATCGAACGGATCGAGCGGCTGGACGCGGAAAAGAAGGACATCGCAGACCAACAGAAAGAGGTCATGGCAGAGGCCAAAGGCCGTGGCTACGACACCAAGGTCATGCGCAAGCTTGTGGCCCTGCGCAAGCGTGACAGCAACGACATCGCCGAAGAAGAAGCGGTGTTGGAGATGTATAAAGAAGCCTTGGGCATGTGACGCCCTTTGGCCTAGCTGTTGCCCCCGTCGCCGCCTGTATCGTCCGGCGAAGTGGGGGCCAGTTCGGTCGAGAAGTCGCGCGGCACGACCTCAAGCACCTGCATCACGAAGAGATACAGGAACGCCAGCGACAGCACGAGGATAACAACGCCGGTGATGGCGGATGTCACCTGCAGTTTCTGCGCTGAGATGATAAGGGTCGCTCCTTTGCTGCCTGGGACGGGCACATCGCCTTCGCCAGTGCTTGCATCATCCTCCAGAAGTCCCTGTTGGGCGAAGGTCTCGATCGCTTTTTCAGGGGCTTTCATAGCGTTGATGACTTCGCGGTAGGACAGCACTACGCCAAGGATTGTCACGACGCAGACCAACGCCAAAAGCACATAGCTGGATATCAACTGCCACCACAGGATCAGCTGTGCGTGGCGACGCAGTGAATTCTTGTAGGTCAAATGGTCAATGACGGCCTGATTTTGTGCGCGGGCGGCGTCCATCAGGCCAGTCTCAGCCTGATCGCGCAGGTTCGTCAGCTCGGTGCTCATATCCAGCACCATCTGTTCGGTCGCGCCAAGTTGAGTTTCCAATTCCGTGATGCGTTCAAGGTCGGCTGCATTTGATAGCGATTGAGCCTGTGCGAGGACGGGCAGGTGCAACAGGATCGTCACAATCAGGGAGATAGATTTCAGTCGCATGCGCACAGCCTTGATCCGTTGCCAACTTGCCCGACGCAATAGTCGGGGAGTTCGGTGCCGTCGGGGCAGATTGGGGCCTGTCGTGGTTGGTCCGTAACGGGTGGCGGCCCGTCTACCACCGGGATGGAGATTTCTTCTTCTGTTGATCGAGGTATTGTGAACACGACTTCTATCGAAGTCGTCAGCCCCTCAAGACGGATCGCATCCGCGTCTGTCAGGTCTGCGGGGTTTGCCAAAAGGCCCGTGAGGTCCAACGCTTGTTCCGGTGTCAGGCCCTCCGCCTCCCATGATGTAACGGGAGTGCTGCCTAGGACGGTTGAAATATCATCAGACTGCTGGATGAGCAGGCGGCTTTCGGCGTCAAAGAGCAGCCGGTCCTGTCCGAATGTCTGGATGCTTTCCTGGGCGCCTGCGGGCAGGACCCAAAAGATCGCGCAAACGCCGCCCCAGCAGTGTCCTTTCATGACAGCAATCCCCCAACCACAAGTTGACCCTAGGGTAAGTTGAGCGAAGTGCTTCTGTCTAGCCTTTAAAGTGTAACGGTGCCGTCTATCAGAATGTTGGTGTGGCCACCGATACGCATGGCGCCTTCTGCAGAGGGGATCACGAACACACGGCCCGTGCGCCCGATACGGGTGCCTTGGGCCACTGTGTAGGGCGCGTCGGCACGCCCCTGTTGCTGAAACCAATGGGCGAGTGCAGCATTGAGAGATCCGGTGATCGGGTCTTCCTTGATCCCGAACAACATGCCGAACATCCGGACCTCGTAGGCGACCTCAGAACCTGCGTCATGGGGGCCGATCAGCCCCAATGCGACCTTCTCGGGCGACTGAACAGCATCCAGATCAATCGCCAGAACATCATCTGCATGGGCCAGTTCAAGCACGTGCCAGACCGGTCCGTTGTCGAGGATCGCACTTGCCTTGACCTGCGCCGCATCCAGCGAGAATTGCGCCATCAGCCGCGCTTTGACGTCATCGGGCATGGGCGCGATGGCGGTGGGCGGGGCCACGAAGGCGGGCACGTCGCCTGTCAGGTCAATCTCCACCAGACCGACGCCACAGTTTTGCACGATGGTGCCCGAGCGGGCAGGGGTGTTGCCTGCGGTCAACCAGCATTCGGCCGTGCCCAATGTCGGGTGGCCTGCGAATTTCATCTCACGCGCTGGGGTAAAGATGCGGATATCGTAGTCGGCGGCAGGATCGGTCGGGGGGCAGACGAACGTTGTCTCTGCCAGATTGGTCCAGCGGGCGAAGGCCTGCATCTGATCGGTGGTCAGGTCCGCGCCGTCCAACACAACTGCCAAACCGTTGCCGCCTGTGGGCGTGGTGCTGAAGACGTCGCATTGCATGAAGGGACGTGATCTAGGGGGCAATGAAGTTCACTCCTGGGATGCGTTCGATGCGCAGGATGTCTTCTTCGTAGGCGGCTGTCAGGGCCTCGACCGTTTCTTCGGTCCAACCCGGAATATCGACCTCATCCTCGACCTCGTCCTCAAGCGCGTAGCGTTCCAGAAAGGCCGCAATGATGCGCCGCTTTTGCTGTTCGGTCTGGGGCGGGTTTGCCTTGAGGTAGGCCACAAACCGTTTCATGCCGTCATTGCTCATGATCGTGCTGAGCAGATCAAACCCGCCCGTGATCCGCGTGAGGGGGTCAACGCCTGCCAGTTCACGGATCAACTGTGCCCAAATGAGCGGCGTGTCCTCGTTGCACCAGACCGTCAGTTGAACACGAGGCAGGATGTTGCGGATGCGGGCCACAAGATCCGACCAACGGACATCCATAGGATCGACACCGCGCATCAGCTCATCAAAGCTGTCCAGCGGGCTGTCCGCGAATACCGCTGGCAGGAAAGTGGCCGGATTGCGGATCGCAAGGAAAACCTCAATCTCGTCTTCGGGAAAGAGGCTGGCAAGCCCCATCAGTTTCTTTTCGGCCAGCGCGTAGAAAACATCGTTTTCGAAGACGCGTCGGTGTACGCACATGAACTGAGAGTGGCTCATGACCAGACGATTGCATTGTTCGTCGTCGAGGATGGCATCAATCAGGATTTCGCGGGTATCGGCTGCGGGCTCCGCGCCGTTGAGCGTTTGGATGGTCTCGCGGATCAGGCGGCGATATTTGCCGGGGCCGGGCACTTTGACGCCCAGATCGGCAAAGGTGGACGCGTTCTTAAGGACGGATTTGAGCAACCGGTCCTGATCGGTGCAATTCGCGCCTATGTGATAGACAATTTGCATAAACGTGCCTGTGGCCTTCTTGGGGGCTTTGCGTGCTTTGACGGTAGCATAAGCGGGAAAGGCACCGTGTAAAACCGATTTGAGCAGATTTGCAGGTTTTGACCACTTGCACGAGCCGCGCGGCTGGCTTAAACGGCGGCGCAGTGCCCCTATAGCTCAGCTGGTAGAGCAACTGATTTGTAATCAGTAGGTC
>JAHDFG010000029.1 GCA_020628265.1 Pseudooctadecabacter sp.
GGAAACCGTCCACCCCACGGTGCAGCCAGAACCGCGCCACATCCAGCAAGGCCTCCTGTACCGCAGGTTCCCAGAAATTCAGATCAGGCTGAGAAACGAGGAAGTTGTGCAGGTAATACTGCTCCCGCTCCCCGTGCCACTGCCACGCCGATCCGCCAAAGATGGACAGCCAGTTGTTGGGCGGCGTGCCATCGGGTTTTGCATCGGCCCAGACGTACCAATCCGCCTTCTTGTTGGTCTTGTCCGCCTTGCTTTCCCTGAACCAAGGGTGCTGATCAGAGGTGTGAGACAACACAAGGTCGATCATGACCTTTACGCCCAGCTCATGTGCCTTGCTGACCACCGCATCGAAATCAGCCAGCGTTCCGAACATCGGGTCAACGTCGCAATAATCGCTGACGTCATAGCCGAAGTCCTTCATGGGCGATGTGAAGAACGGCGAAATCCAGATCGCATCGACGCCAAGGCTGGCAATATACGGCAGCCGCTGGACGATGCCGCCCAGGTCGCCGATCCCGTCGCCATTGCTGTCCTGATAGCTGCGCGGATAAATCTGATAGATCACCGCACCCCGCCACCAATCGGCATCTTTGTCCAGACGGGCTGCACCCGTTACGTTCTCCATCTTGGTCATCCCCAAGACACCCTTTCTGATTTACTTGACGGAGCCGGCCAACAGACCGCGCACCAGATAACGTTGCATTGCAAAGAACACGATCAGCGGAACCGCGATCGACACAAAGGCCGAGGTCGCAAGGATTTCCCAATCGCCACCGCGCGTGCCCAGAAGTTCGACGATCTGCTTGGTCATGACCGTGGTCTGACCGGAACTGTCGATCAGGAACACCAAGGCCACCAGCAGGTCATTCCACGTCCACAGGAACTGGAAGATTGCGAATGACGCGAGGGCGGGGAATGACAGCGGCAGGATGATCTTTGTGAAGATCTGGAACTCGGTTGCGCCGTCCACACGGGCGTTCTCGATGATGTCCCGTGGCAGGCCGACCATGTAGTTTCGAAGCAGATAGATCGCCAGTGGTAGTCCAAAGCCCGTATGGGCCAGCCACACCCCCAAGTAGCCTTTGCCGATGCCGATTGCGTTGTGCAGCGACAGCAACGGGATCAATGCCAATTGCAACGGCACCACCAAAAGCCCCACGACTGCCGCGATAAGCAACGCGCGTCCGGGGAAATCCATCCATGCCAGCGCGTAGGCCGCAAAGGCTGCAATCAGGATCGGGATGATCGTCGCGGGGATCACCACCGTGAGTGTGTTGAAGAACGCCTTGGCCATGCCTTCGGAATTGTCTTCGTCGAACAGAACAAAGCTGTAATTGTCCAAAGTGAAGTCAGGCGGCACGGTCGCATTGATGAACAAGCGCTGACCCCGACCCGAAATCTGTTCATCGTCGCCCTGCCAGATGTAAGAGCCATCAGTGTTCAGGATCAGTGTTTCGCCATCGCCCAAATCCGCCGTGTCACCGATCTGATAGGCGTCC
This sequence comes from Pseudooctadecabacter sp., assembly GCA_020628265.1. Classification (GTDB taxonomy): domain Bacteria; phylum Pseudomonadota; class Alphaproteobacteria; order Rhodobacterales; family Rhodobacteraceae; genus Octadecabacter. The sequence goes on from JAHDFG010000029.1 coordinate 1,500, forward strand.
AGCGCACGGGACGATGTGCCCCAGCTGTCGATGGTCAGCGCATCGCCGCCATCGAATACATTGCCCTCGACCACGAATACGCCTGCATCCGTCTCGATCCGGTTGTCATCGGGGTCAATGGCACGGAACTGCAGCGTTTGTTCCGCAGGGAACATCGCCGACCACCAGCCCGACGCGGTGATCTGGTCACCTGTGCGGAATGACGACACGAACAGACCCAACGTCGGGAAAATCCACAACAAGACCAGTGCGATGACCGAAATATTCAGCGCCCAGACAACCGCGGGCTTTTGTCCTGACAAACCATCCATCAGCGCATCTCCTTACGGGCGTTGTGCACGTTCCAAACCAGAATGGGCGTGACCAGCAGCATGATGATCATCGCCGCAGCAGACCCCATGCCCCAGTCGTTGGCACGGAACAGCTTGTCGTACATGTAATTGGCCAGCACCTGCGTCTCCCACTGGCCGTTGGTCATTGCGAACACGATGTCGAAGACCTTGAGCGTGGCGATCGTAATGGTCGTCCAGACCACCACAATCGTGCCCATGATCTGCGGGATCTTGATCTTGAAGAAAATCTGGAACGGGTTTGCCCCGTCCACAATCGCAGCCTCGACCGTCTCTTCGGGAATGCCGCGCAGGGCTGCCGACAGGATCACCATGGCAAAACCGGTCTGGATCCAGATCAGCACGATCATCAGGAAGAAGTTGTTCCAGAACGGGATCGTCAGCCATTGCTGGGGCTCTGCCCCGCCGAACAACAGGTAGAGGTGGTTCAGGATGCCGATTTGCGCCACGTCCTCGGGGCGGGCTTCATAGACCAGCTTGAAGATCACGGCCGCACCGACGAAGGAAATCGCCATGGGCATAAAGATGATCGACTTGGCGATGCTGCCCCACCGCAGCCGGTCCGTCAGCTGTGCCACAAGAAGGCCGAGCGCAGTTGACGCGGCAGGCACCACAATCAGCCAAAGAATGTTGTTACGCATCGCCTCCATGAACTTCGGCTCGGCAAACATGCGGGTGTAATTCTCAAACCCGACAAAGGCGTACTGATTGCCAGGAAGCCGTTCGAGGAACGACAGTCGAAGCGTTGCGAAGACCGGATAGGCAAGATACAGCCCCAACGCCAGCATCGCAGGCAGCAGGAACAGCCACGGGCGGATGATATTGGCGCGGTTAATGTTCCGGCCCGCATTCGGTCCCTTTGCCGGAAACAGGACCTTATCCAGAAACAGGTTTGCCCCGTAAAAGTATCCGACACAGCCGCCGACACCGACGATGATCGTGATAATCCCAAGCACTGCAGGATGCATGGTCCCCTCCCCTTAGCAAATGGCATTGGCAACGCCATCAGATGTGTCCGGCGGAATTCCGAACGAAAAGTCTGTCTAAATGTGACTAAAAGTCTGCAAGCACGAACTGCCTGCCGGATTGTGGATGTCAGTGGCGCGGTTTCCCGCGCCACTGCAATTTCAGCCTATGGCTTACTTGATGCCGTCCCAGCTTTCCTGGATGGCGTTGGCCACGTCTTCGGCGGATGCGCCGCCAACGAAGTCAACCATACCGGTCCAGAAGGTGCCTGCGCCAATTGCGCCAGGCATCAGGTCGGAGCCGTCAAAGCGGAACGTCGTTGCGTTCTGCAGGATTTCGCCCTGACCACGCAGCGCTGCATCCTTGTAGGCGTCCAGGTTCACACCGGTGTGCGGTGTCAGGAAGCCGGTCTGCGCCATCATCACTTCGTGTGCGATGGGCTGCTGGAAGAACTCCATCAGGGCCATGGTTGCGTCGGATGCATCGGTCACAGCCATCAGCGTGCCGCCACCCAGAACCGGGTTGCCCAGATCTTCGCCAGCGAAGGACGGGAAGTAGAAGAAGTCAGCGTCAACGCCGATTTCAACGCCTTCCGGCATGAAGGCCGGGATGAAGGACGCCTGCTTGTGCATGAAGCACTGTGCAGGAGACGTGAACAGACCAGCAGGGCTGTCGCGGAAGTCGGTAGAACCAACTGCGCCAGCGCCGCCGGCAACCATGTCGTCGTTCTTGGCGAACATGCCGAAGGTCTCAAGCGCGTTGATGACTTCAGGGCTGTTGAACGGAAGCTCGTTGCTGACCCACATGTCGTACTTCTCGGCAGGCTGGGTGCGCAGCATGATGTCTTCAACCCAGTCCGTCGCAGGCCAACCGGTCGCAGGACCGGAACCCAGACCGATGCACCACGGCGTGTCGCCGTTTGCGATCATCTCTTCGGACAGAGCGATCAGGTCTTCCATGGTTTCAGGCACTTCGTAGCCAGCGTCTTCGAAGTTCTCAGGCACGTACCAAACGAGAGACTTGACGTTCACGTTGTAGAAGAAGCCGTAGAACTGGTCAGCGCCGTCTGCGTCTGCGTAGGTGCCCAGATCTACCCAGGACGAACCGGCAGCGTAATTGTCGTTGACCCAAGCAGCCATGTCGTCACCCAGCGGGGCCAGAAGACCCTGGGACGCCATGTCGGCGGCCAGACCGGGCTGCGGGAAGACAGCGATGTTCGGCGGAGAGCCGGCTTCGGCGTCGATGACGATCTGCTGCTCGAAACCATCGGAGCCCGTGTAGGTCACGTCAGCACCGGTTGCTTCTTCGAAATATGCCAGCGCGGAGCTGAAAATTTCATCTTCAGGGTTCAACCAGGGGCCGAACACGGTGACGGACTGGCCGCTCAGATCAGGTGCGCCAGCGGCCCACTCGTTGTAGCTGTCCCAGCTGAACGGCCCTTCGCCCGGCGCGAACACCAGGTGACCGTCGGCGTGGGCCATGCCCGCGCTCAAAGCAACTGCTGCCACACCGGCATACAGAGATTTTTTCATGATTTTCCTCCCAGATTGAGGCGTCCGGCCCCAATTTCAGTCTCAAACTTTCCACGCGCAAAACTTTCAAAGCGCTTTGGATGGCAGGACATTGTGCCAACTCTGACCCAAAGTCAATGAGTTCTTATTCTGCCTGAAAATGCTGCAGTTGCAGCATAAACCCCATAGATAATTGGTTGATTTTCGCGCGCCAGCAGGACAAAGCTATGTGACTTGTTTTCTCAAAGCGGTTTGAAATCGGGCCAATGAATCTTAAGGAATTGTCGCAAACACTGGGCCTCTCCCAAACCACGGTCAGCCGTGCCTTGAACGGGTATCCCGAGGTGAACGAGGCAACTAGGCAGAAGGTTCTGGCCGCTGCAGCCGAGCATAATTACAGCCCCAACACGCGTGCCAAGAGCCTCGCCACCGGACGGGCGAACGCAATCGGGCATGTGATTCCCATCGCCAACAGCCACGAAATCGTCAATCCGATCTTCGGCGACTTCATCGCCGGTGCAGGCGAGACTTATGCAGCCAACAACTACGAGATGATTCTCTCTGTCACCGAGAACGCGGGAGAGGCCGACGTCTACCGGTCTTTGAAAACGCGCGGTGTCGTGGACGGTGTCGTGGTGCACGGCCCCAAGATGAACGACAAGCGTATTCCTCTATTGAAGGAACTTGGCCTGCCCTTCGTGGTCCATGGACGGGCTTCGGGGATCACAACCGATTACAGTTGGCTTGATGTGAACAACCGTAGCGCGTTTCGTCGTGCGACCGACTTCCTGCTTGATTTGGGTCACCGCCGGATCGCGCTGCTCAACGGACTTGAAACAATGGACTTCGCCCACAGGCGTCGCCGAGGGTTCGACGATGCCATGCAAGCCCGCGATATCCATATCGATCCCGTGCTTTTGCGGTCCGAGGAAATGACCGAAAGCTATGGCTATCAGGCAGCCCGCGAAATGCTGTCTTACCCCACTCCGCCGACAGCCTTTCTGGTCTCCTCCATTATCTCGGCGCTCGGCGTGCGTCGCGCGATCGAGGAACGGGGCCTTCAGATGGGGCGCGATATCTCGGTGATCACACATGATGATACCCTGTCTTATCTTGCAAACGGTGCCGAGCTTCCGATTTTCACTGCGACGCGATCTTCCGTCCGAGAGGCCGGCCGCGCGCTGTCTCAGATGTTGCTTTCCATGATTGAGAGCGCTAACAGCACCCCGCAACACAAGCTTCTCGAAGTGGAATTGATGGTCGGCCAGTCCACAGGACCCTGCCCTGCCACAGCTCAACCAGCGTAATTCGAAGGACTACCATGGACTTTTCCCGTTCCGATTTCCCCGACGGCTTCACCTTCGGGGCCGCGACCTCTGCCTACCAGATCGAAGGCCACGCGCAGGGTGGCGCCGGTGAGACCCATTGGGACACCTTTGCCGCAACGCCTGGCAATGTGGTGCGTCAGGAGAACGGCGATCTGGCCTGCGACCACTACAACCGGTTCGAGGAAGATTTTGACCTCATGCAGGCGGCCGGACTGGACGCCTACCGCTTCTCGACCTCATGGGCCCGTGTCATGCCCGACGGCAAGACGCCCAATCCCGAAGGCCTTGATTTCTATGACCGTCTCGTCGACGCCATGCTGGAACGCGGTCTGGCCCCCTATGCGACGCTCTATCACTGGGAACTGCCTTCGCCTCTGGCGGATCTGGGCGGTTGGCGCAGTGCAGACATGCCCAAATGGTTCGGGGACTTTACAGCTTGCATCATGGGTCGCATCGGTGACCGAATGGCCGCGGTCGCCCCCATCAACGAGCCTTGGTGTGTCGGCTGGCTGTCCCATTTCCTCGGCCACCATGCGCCCGGCTTGCGCGATATTCGTGCCACCGCCCGCGCGATGCACCATGTGATGGTGGCCCATGGCACTGCGATCCAGACGATGCGTGGCCTCGGGATGAAGAACCTCGGAGGTGTGTTCAACTTCGAATGGGCGCAGCCGGTTGACGACAGCGAGGCCGCTCGTAAATCCGCCGATCTTTATGATGACTACTACAACCGGTTCTTCCTCAACGGCATCTTCAAGGGTGCCTACCCCGAAAACGTCATGGAGGGCTTTGCCCCGCATATGCCCGACGGCTGGCAGGACGACTTCGCGACAATTCAGGCTCCGCTCGACTGGGTTGGCCTGAATTACTACACCCGCAAAATTATCCAGCCGGTCGATGGGGCGTGGCCCGCCCACGACGAGGCCCCAACGCGGCTACCCACCACGCAGATGGGTTGGGAAATCTACCCCGATGGCCTCTACAACTTCCTGACTCGCACGGCCCGCGAATACACCGGTGATCTGCCACTCTACGTGACCGAAAACGGGATGGCCAACGCGGATGTGATCGCGAACGGCGTGGTCGACGATCCTGAGCGGATCGCCTACGTGAGCGCGCATATCGACGCGGTCAAGCGGGCCATGGCCGACGGCGCGCCCGTCAAAGGCTACTTCCTGTGGTCGCTGCTCGACAATTACGAGTGGGCCTTGGGCTATGAAAAGCGCTTCGGCTTGATCCACATGGATTTCGAGACCCTGAAGCGCACGCCAAAGGCCTCTTATCACGCCCTCAAATCTGCCCTTTCCCGCTGAACCGGAAACGTTCCATGCCATCACATCCTGCCAATACGCTTTCCCTTGTCGCCGACATTGGCGGCACCAACACGCGCTGCGCCCTCGCAAATGGGGCGGAGGTGCTGCAAGACACTGTGCGCCGGTATTCCAATGCAGACTATCCGGGGCTGGAGGCTGTTTTGCAGCAGTACCTCGCGGATGAAGGCAACGTTGATCCCGCCGCGGCCTGCGTCGCTGTTGCGGGCCCGGTGCGCGATGGAACCGCGACGATGACCAACCTTGATTGGACAATTGACAAGGACACGCTGGCGCGCGCCACACGGGCCGAGACCGTTTCGATCCTCAACGACCTGCAGGCGCAAGGGCACGCGTTGGGCGATCTGGCAGACGGCGCCGTGCGCCCCATCGTGGCAGGCCCCGACACCCCGCCCAGCCCAAATGCAGTCAAACTGGTCGTCGGGGTTGGCACCGGTTTTAATGCAGCCCCCGTGTTTGACACGGCTGGGGGCCGTTTTGTGCCTCCGTCAGAGGCGGGGCATGCCAACCTGCCCATCCGTAATGAGCAGGAGCTCCGGCTGTGCCAATACGTCTCTACGGCCCATGGATTTCCTGCGGTCGAGGATGTGCTGTCTGGGCGCGGGTTGGAACGGGTCTACGCATTTCTGGGCCGCGAAGCAGGTGATGAGACCCATGTGGCGGCCAAGGACATCATGGCGGCTTGCGCACAGGGCTCGGACCCGCGCGCGGCCGAAGCCGCAGCCGTCTTCTCGCGGGTGCTGGGCACGGTCTGTGGCAACCTTTCCCTGATCCAATTGCCCTTTGGCGGGGTCTATCTGGTTGGCGGCGTGGCCCGCGCGATGGCCCCCTATCTGCAGGCCTTTGGCTTCGCGGACGCATTTCGAGACAAGGGCCGCTTTGCGGGCTTTATGTCGAATTTCGCTGTGAACGTGGTCGAGGACGACTACGCTGCCCTCTCAGGTTCCGCGTCCCATATTGCCCGTTTGCTCAAAGGTTGATCGCGCGGTGCGGGGCGTCTGGTGAACGACGCCCCCCCCCTCTTTAACTGGTTGACCACCGGCCCCGTGTTCCAACAAGCCTGCTGTTCAGCGCTGATGGGCAAAACAACCTTAATGCAGTTGGCTATGTACAGTTTTGGTCAATTCATTAAGCGAAAACGGTTTGGGCAGAAAAACGGAGTTGGGAATTTCTTTCTGGTCTTCTCCGAACGCTTCTTCTGCATAGCCTGACACAAAGACGACCTTCGTCTCAGGCCGATCGACCAGAGCCTCGCGCACCCAGGTGGGACCATCTTTTCCGGGCATGACCACATCCGTCAGGAACAGGTCCACGACAAGTTCAGGATCAGCCAGCATATTCAGGGCTGTTTCGGCGCAATCGGCTTCAAGCACAGTAAAGCCACGCAGCCGCAAGGCTCGCGAGGCAAAGGCCCGCACCGGTGCCTCGTCCTCCACCAACAGGACGACCCCATCGCCGACGGACGGTGCGACGGGATCGATCACCTCAGCCGGAGCCGCGATTTCCAACGGCGCATCGTGGCTCGGAATTATGATGCTGAAACTGGTGCCTACCCCCATTGTACTGTCGACGAAGATATATCCACCGGTCTGCTTGACGATCCCGTAGGCCGTCGAAAGGCCAAGCCCCGTCCCGTCGCCCGTCTTCTTAGTCGTCCAGAAGGGTTCGAAAATCTTCGACCGTTTGTCCTCGGGGATGCCCGTGCCTGTGTCGTGCACACGCAACACGACATACTGGCCTGGCGGTACGGTCACATTGTCCCGCGTCAGACCCTCAGCCAGTGACAGGTTTTCGGTCTCGATACGAATGTTGCCGCCGTCTGGCATCGCGTCGCGCGCGTTGACAACGAGGTTCATCAGCACTTGCTCTAATTGCCGCTTGTCAGCACGGATCGGGCTGAGGCCTGGGTCATGGTCCAGCGTCAGGGTGATTTTTTCGCCCATAAGGCGGTTCAGAAGATGGGTGCTGTCGGACAGGGTGTTGCGCAAGTCCAGAACCTCAGGCTGCAGGTTCTGCTTGCGTGAATAGGCCAAAAGCTGCCCCACCAAAGCGGCCGCACGATTGGCGTTCTGGTGAATTTGCACAAGGTCAGCGTAGTCACCATCGCCTTGGTCGTGCCGCAAAAGAAGCAGATCACAATGCCCCGAAATCGCTGTTAGAAGGTTGTTGAAATCATGGGCGACACCGCCCGCAAGTTGTCCGATGGCCTGCATCTTTTGACTTTGGACGAACTGCATCTGCAGGTTCTTGAACTCTGTGACGTCGTTAAGAACAGCGATCACATAAGGATCCTCAGGCGTCCCGGCCGGATTGAGAGAGACCTGAACATGGGTTTCTGAACTGTTTCCAACGACTTCGAGAAACTGAGGCGCCGGATTGCCCCGCCCTTCGGACGTCTCGACAATCCAGTCGACCAACGGGCGGCCAAGCCCCTTCATCAGATCGCTGATCCGCGTTCCCGACCCCACGCGATGATCCAGAAGAACCCGAGCTTCGTGGTTCGACGCCAGGATTTCGCCCCCCAGCCCGACCTTCAACAAGGGCACGGGGAGTTCTTCGATCGCATCCCAACTGGCGGGCGATGTACGACCTTCTGACATGCTCTCACCCGGCAGGAGGTAGATTTCGCGCCTGCCTCCATGACTTGGTACTTCTGCGACAAGACTGTCGATTGTGCCATCATCACACATCACACGGTGAACCTGCCCGGACACCAGCGGAAGGTCCTCAAACACACCGTTCAGGTTCTTGGCCCGCCCCCCCAGCAAACGGCGAAAGGCTTCGTTCATATACAGAACGGTGCCGGTCGGGCCTGCAGTCAACATGGGCAAGCTCAGTGCATCGGCGGCACGGGCGCCCCCGCCTCTGTCGGACAGATCCTCAAGCCGCCAAAGGAACATGTCATCGTCGACTGCATTGACGGCAAGACGCACATGCCCCCGACGTGTCACGATGTCTTCGCGCGCACTGCCAAGGGCTTGTGCCTTGCTCTGAAGCCGGTAGAGAACAGCACCGGGGTTCGCGAAGAGGTCTGTGAACGCACGCCCCAATGAATCCACAGGCCTCTCTTTGAATTTTTCAACAGCTGCGCCGTTCTTGAAGGTCACCATGCCGTTAAAATCTGCAAGAAAGCAGGGAGAGGCATCATTCTCGACGAGCGACACAAGTGTCAATCGGGCGTAGGCTTGCTTGTTCGAGCGCATCAATTTCACAACGGTATGAACCAGCGCAAATACCGTGAGACAGGCCCCAAACCCCAAAGCGGAAAAACGCGCCACATCATCGGTTAACCAAAACGACGCGGCAATTGCCCCCGCGCCGGGTATGGCGAGCAAGGCCAAGGGCAAATTGCGCCGTGCCTTGACACTCGGGGCAAAGGGCGGCTGGTTCTCAGCCAGCATGTGTGAATATTCGACTTGATCCTTCACGCCCGCTTCACTCCGATTGATTCCGTGGGCCGCAGATAAAGCGATATTCGTTAAACATCGCTTAAGCACAGCAAGGTTAACGAAACCGGTGAAAATTGCAATCTAAGGTTGCTATTTAGCGCGCTTAAACACGGTGAGGAAGAAACCGTCGCACTGCGAAGATGGACGCCATTTCTTTTGGTCTTCCACCGCGAAGCCGGTGTTGGACGCTAGGAAACGAGCCACGCGATCGGCATTCTCCGCATCGAAGACCGAACAAGTGGCATAGGCCAAACGACCTTGCACGCGCACAAGGGGGGCCGCCGCATCAAGCACGTCATCTTGCATTCCTATCAGCTCTTGCAGACGCTCAGGCGTCAAAGCCCATTTTGCCTCGGGCGTGCGGCGCCAAGTGCCGCTGCCCGAACAGGGCGCATCGCAAAAGACCAGATCGAAGGGCTCCAGCGAATTGAGATCATCTGCAGACGCCGTCGCAATCCGCGCACCCGCGCGCTGCGCCCGTGGGCCAAGATCAACCATCCGGCCGGCATCAATGTCATGTGCTGTGACATCGGCCCCCAATGCCGCCATAGCCAGGGCCTTACCCCCGCCACCGGCACAGAAATCGAGAACGCGATCCTGCGCTGCCAGGTCCAATGAAAGAACAGCCTCTTGCGAGGAAGGATCCTGAAGCTCTACCATGCCAGAGAGATAGGCCTTCGAATTAGAGACTTTTCTTTCATTTGCAGTAACCTGCAGGGCAGTCTTAATGTCACCAATTGGAACGCTTTCTATAGCCTCCGCTGCGAGGGCTGCCTTGGCTTCGGGCAGCGTTGCCTTTGCCAAGTTTACACGTAGAAAAACACCCGCGCGGTCCCGCAAAGTGGCCAAAACATCATCGGCTTCCTGCGCAAACGCGCGATCAAAATGCTCGAGCAACCACGTTTGCACATCACCTTTGATCGCGCGCGGTGCGTCTTCTATCAAAGCGCCAGCTTCATGGTCCAGCACAGGAGGTGGTGCATGCCCCTCACCCGTGAAGACAGTGCCTTCTTGACCCGACGCCCGCGCCGCACCCAGCATGATCCCGCGCCCAGTCTCGGCCCCGCCAAGCCACGCATATGACGCGCGGCACCGGAGCGCCTGAAACACGTGATCGCGAATAGCTGCACGGTCCTTGGAGCCCGCAAACCGGTGCGACCGCCCCCAACGCTTCAGCGCCCGCTCTGCCGTCTGACCAGACAGGACGTCGTCGAGCACTTCGATCGCTGCGGCCACCCGCGCGGCAGGGGTCACTTACATGACCCGGTAATTGGGGCTTTCGCGGGTGATCTGCACGTCGTGGACATGGCTTTCCTTCAGGCCCGCACCGGTGATCTTTACGAATTTGCAGTTCTTGCGCATCTCTTCGACCGTCGCACAGCCGGTGTAGCCCATGGCGGCCCGCAGGCCGCCCACAAGCTGGTGCACCACAGCGCCAGCAGACCCTTTATAAGGCACCTGTCCCTCGATGCCTTCAGGGACAAGCTTGTCACTGGCGGCGTCTTTCTGGAAATACCGGTCCGCAGACCCGCGCGCCATGGCCCCAAGGGAGCCCATGCCACGATAGCTTTTGAAGCTACGGCCTTGATATAGAATGACTTCGCCGGGGGATTCATCGGTTCCGGCGATCATGGATCCGACCATGGCGCAAGATGCACCAGCCGCAATCGCCTTGGCGAAATCGCCCGAGAACTTGATGCCGCCGTCTGCGATCACCGGCACATCGCCTGCCGCCGCTGCACAGTCGGAAATTGCGGTCAGTTGCGGTACGCCCACGCCTGCGACCATGCGTGTGGTACAAATCGAACCCGGGCCAATGCCCACCTTTACCGCATCCGCACCGGCCCCGATCAGAGCCTTCGTTGCCTCGGACGTTGCCACGTTCCCTGCGATGATCTGGACCTCGTTCGACAGGGCCTTGGCACGCTTTACGGCCTCCAGCACACCCTCGGAATGTCCATGGGCTGTGTCGATGACAACAATGTCCACACCAGCATCCACCAGTGCCTCGGTCCGCTCGAAACCTGCGTCGCCCACGGACGTGGCTGCCGCGACCCGCAAGCGGCCCAACTGATCCTTGCACGCGGTCGGGTTCAAAACGGCCTGTTCGCTGTCTTTCAGCGTCAAAAGCCCCGTCAGCTTACCATCTGCATCCGTGACCAACAGCTTCTCGATGCGCTTGGACTTCATCAGCGAGATCGCCTCACCTCGGTCCGCAGGTTCCCGCAGGATGGCAAGGTCATGGAACGTCATCATCGTGGAAATCGGCTGATCGTCGGACGTTGCGAAACGCATGTCACGGTTGGTGACAATGCCGACGACGCGGCCCTCCTCATCGACGACGGGAAAGCCGGTGAAGTTGTAGCGTTCGATCAGCGCCTTGGCGTCGGCCAACGTCTGATCGGGGCGCAGGGTTACCGGATTGTAGACGATCCCGCTTTCAAAGCGTTTGACGCGGCGCACTTCGCGAGCTTGCTCTTCGACGCTGAGGTTTTTGTGAATGACGCCCATGCCGCCCGCTTGGGCCATGGCAATGGCCATCCGGCCTTCGGTCACCGTGTCCATGGCGGAACTCAGCAACGGGATGTTCAGATCAATCGCCCGCGTTACTTTCGTGCGGGTGTCGGCTGTACTGGGCAGCACCGAAGACGCCCCCGGCACCAGCAGAACATCATCAAATGTGAGGGCCTCGCGAATCTCCATCGGTCTCTCCTATGGGGGGCATCGTTTGGCAATTTCCTATTGCATGGTTGCAGGCGCGGCGAAAGGTCCATTTTGTCACTTGGGCCCTTGGCAGCCCCATATTTTGGGCGCACCGTCCCAGAGGAGAGTTACAACCAAGAGGTTTATCCATGACCGTCCTCGTCTGCCCGCTGCCTGATGACGCGCTTTCTAAGAGGTATGATGACCTCGAAGGGGCCTACACGGATGCATTCTCTGCGTCTGTTGACGCGCAAGTGTCCCTTTATGACTT
>JAHDFG010000030.1 GCA_020628265.1 Pseudooctadecabacter sp.
TTTTCGTGCTCTTTCGCCCATCTACCGCGTTCTGAAGGCAGGCCGCAAGCCCATGCAGGTCAGCGATATGTCCGTCGGCGGTTAGCAGAATATAAACCGTTAAGCTGATAAATCTGGGTGAATAGCATACAAAGGAATACCACGCTTGCTCTTCCGTTTGGTCCTGATTTGTCTTCTGGTCACCGGATCGCAGGTCCGTGCGGACCTCTGTGGGACCTTGCATAATGTTCACAGGCTGGAAATTGCGCTTCGGGACAGCAGGGCCGCGACAGGGCCCGAACTGGATCAGATCCAACGTCTCGGCAGTCAACTGGCCGAGTATTACATTCCGAATGACACCGCTCGGGCAGCCGTCCGCACCTACGTCCACAGTCTGGCTGTCATAAACGCGGGCCCCAATATTTTCCGACCCGCAAACCGTGTCGCGGCCCATCTGTCCGGCCGGCATCAGGTCGCCCTGCGAAATATGCGGGCGCATGCCCAACTCATTTGTATCGACGGAACCTTTGTTGCAACGCCTGCTCCGCGCGGGCCGGATGTGGCCGACCGTGACCTTCAGATCGGTCCCGTGCGCCTGCCCATAGGTGGGGTAAAGGTGACCGCTGTCACCTTTGGCCTTGGCGTGCTGTCGACCCTCGTTGGCCTTTGGACTTCCGCCAGAATGCGGCGCAAGAAACTGCAACTGGCACGTCACGACTGTGACATCGGCATCCGTGTCACATCAGGGCAATGGGGCCTCGACACCCGCGCCCTTGATATCAGCGCGGTAGGGCTCAAGGTCAAAGTGCCGCCGGATGAAAGCCTCCCCCCGTCTGTTGAGGTCGAAATCGGTGGCAAACATGTTGCAGGGCGTACCACGTGGCAGAACGCCCATTTCGCGGGACTGCAGCTTTCGCCCGCCCTACCGCTCGACTTTGTTGCCAAAGTCTCGGCGGGCAAGATCAGACGTCAGCGCCGCACACGGCGAAACAACCGGTCCGCCGCAAGGGCCAAGACCGCCACCGAACAGGCGCAAACGGCAATCCAGCCATAGAACCAAAGATATCCCGCAAAGGCATCGTCGCCGCTGCTGGCCACAAACGCGCGCTTGCCCCACCAGACCACACCTCCTGCCAGTATCAGATCACTCGCGGCGATCACTGGCCCGAACCGCCCTGCCCTCGATAGCCCGAGGGCCAGCAGAACACCGGGCACAGCGCCATAGACCGCAACATCAAAGGCCCAGCGCGGATGTGCACCAAGTGCCTGCGTCACGCCCGCAGTAGCCAAGCCGACGATGATCAAGGCACCAACAATTGATAGACCAAAAACCCTTTTCAACGGCTCGCCTCCCCTACCGTCATATCTATTGGCACGATGCCGCGTCCGCCCCCAACCGTCCAGACACGCTACACCTGCGCAACGAAAAAGGGCCGCACCCTTCGGTGCAGCCCTTCTGAAGCGATATGAACTTCGCTTACGATGCGTCGGAGATGAACTTCACCGCGTCGCCGAACGTCTGGATCGTTTCAGCTGCATCGTCCGGAATTTCGATACCGAATTCCTCTTCGAATGCCATTACCAGCTCGACGGTGTCGAGGCTGTCTGCGCCCAGGTCGTCGATGAAGGATGCACCTTCAACAACTTTGTCTTCTTCCACACCCAGGTGCTCAACAACGATCTTACGAACGCGATCTGCGACGTCGCTCATATCAAATTCCTCATCTAGTTCAGGGCCTTCGGCCCGTTGGTCAGCCCCGCCAGCTGATGCCGACAAGACCCTTGTTTTGGCCCGCTGGGGGCCGCGAGTGTCCCGACGTAACGTCAGAACCCTCAATTCTGTGGGGCCTATAGCAGAGATTCCCCAGTAGGCAAACGCTTTCAGCCCTCCCCTATATGGGGTCAGAGCATCGCCATACCACCATTCACGTGCAAAGTCGTCCCCGTGACGTAAGCGGCCTCGGGACTGGCAAGATAAAGCGTGGCCGCCGCGATCTCTTCGGGTGTGCCCATGCGCCCTGCGGGGATCTGGACGTTGATCTTGTCCTTTTGATCATCTGTCAGCTTGTCGGTCATCGCCGTGGCAATAAAACCGGGGGCCACGCAGTTGACCGTGATGCCGCGGCTTGCGACCTCATAAGCGATGGACTTGGACATCCCCACCATACCCGCCTTGGACGCGGCATAATTCGCCTGACCGGGGTTGCCTGTGGCCCCTACGATGGAGCTGATGTTCACAATCCGGCCCCAACGGGCCTTCATCATCCCGCGGATCACGCCTTTGCACAGGCGCATCGTGGACGTCAGGTTCACGTTGATCACATCCGCCCATTCCGCATCCGACATACGCATGAAAATCTGGTCGCGGGTGATGCCCGCGTTGTTGACCAGAATGTCGACCGATCCCATGGCGTCCGCCGCCTGCTTGGGCAGCGCATCTACAGCCTCACCATCACTCAGGTTGCACGGCAGCACATGGGCACGGTCGCCCAGTTCCGCAGCCAGTGCCTCAAGAGGTTCCACACGTGTGCCAGAAAGCCCTACAGTGGCCCCTGCTGCGTGCAAGGATTTGGCGATTTCTCCGCCGATGCCACCGGAGGCTCCGGTGATCAGTGCATTCTTACCTGTCAGATCAAACATGTTTTTATCCTTCGTTCAGCGCAGCAGCCGCCGCGATCACATCATCCGGTGTGCCAACCGCACGGGTCGCGACGCTGCGATCCACCCGTTTCACCATGCCGGACAAAGCCTTGCCCGCACCAATTTCCCAAACTTCCGTTACGCCGACACCCGCCATCCACGCAACACTTTCGCGCCACCGGACGGACCCCGTAACCTGCTCCACCAACAAGTCCTTGATGGCATCTGTCTCAACTGCTTCGGCGCGAACATTGGCCACCAAAGGCACAGTAGGCGCAGCCATCTGCACCTCGGCCAGCGCACCGGCCATCACCTCGGCCGCAGGCTGCATCAACGAGGAATGGAACGGCGCACTCACCGGCAGCAGCATCGCCCGCTTGGCACCCTTTTCCTTTGCAATCTCGACGGCCCGTTCAACAGCCGCCTTATGGCCGGACACAACCACCTGACTGGGGTCGTTGTCATTGGCTGCTTCGCAGACTTCGCCCTGCGCGGCCTCTTCGGCCACGGCTTGAGCCGCCTCGAAATCCATGCCCAACAGAACGGCCATCGCACCTACGCCCACCGGCACCGCGTCCTGCATGGCCTCGCCGCGGATACGCAACAACCGCGCCGTATCGGCGACACTCAACGCCCCTGCCGCGGCCAAGGCCGAATATTCACCCAAGGAGTGCCCTGCAACATAAGACGCAGCCTCGATGGTCACACCCTCCGCTTCCAAAGCCCGCATCGCGGCAAGCGACGTCGCCATCAGCGCCGGCTGTGCATTTCGCGTCAGTGTCAATTCGGCAATGTCGCCGCTCCAGATCAGATCGGACAGCTTTTCGCCCAAAGCCTCGTCAACCTCATCGAAAACCGCCCGCGCCGCCGGATAGGCCTCGGCCAGTGCCTGCCCCATTCCGATCGTCTGTGCGCCCTGTCCTGGAAAAATGAATGCCCGCATATGTGAATGCCCCTCGCCCTAGTTTGAGCCAGAGGTATCCCGCCCGCCGCCATCACACAAGTCGACAGCGCCGGTGCAAATGAAAAACGGCCCCGTCGGGGGCCGTCGTCAAGAATGCCGTCAAGAAACAAGAAGTGTGTTCAGCGGATCAGAGGCCCGGACCACTCTGCTTCACGCCTGTGTCCCGTTTCCAATCCACAGTCCGCCGCGATGCGGTCGCGCAGGGCGCGCAGGGGCGCGATCGCCCCATCTGCCAAAGGGATCGATCCATAGCCCTCGACTTCGGCGTGGATCTGACCGAAACCGTTGTCCGCACCCGACCCGACAAGCCGGACCGCCCGCACCGCATCCAGACCGTACTGCGCTAGCACGTCGACTTTGCCTAATCGGCCATCAACGACCTCGCGCAATTCGCCGTTGCGAGTGTCAATCTGAACCCGAACTTGCGTGTCGCGCCGTCCCGTGTTCGCGCAGGCAACCGCGACCGCAACAAAAAGGCCCGAAATCAAGAGCGTCGCGATCCCCGCACCGGCTGACATCATCAAAACACCCAGCGCTGCGATCAAAGCCACAATCGATCCGAAGCCTGCCAAGGCCCGCCAAATAACGGCCAAACTCAGCGCGGTTTCGTTCATGCGCAGCTCATATCCCCAATAACACTCTTCGATGTTGGGATGCAGCCCGACGTGACCGACATCCACCTGCGCCTGCAGCGCCGTAAACTCGAGCGGATTGGGACGTGCTGTCATATAGAATGCCTCCATCAGTAACGACGACATAGCTGATGGGGAAAATTGTCGGAAACGTGACGGCGATTGGGTTAATGAAAGGTTAACGCAATTTTAGGGCGTAGCAATCGACCAGCACAAACCGGTTGAGCCAGGCCCCTTTAGCCACCGGTTCCAACAGGCCTGCGGACGGCCCGTCGCTTGGCGCTTGATCCCTGCACTGACCCATGTATAAGGCCGCATCCTTCCGCAGATCATTTATGAACTGCGCAGTCTCTCGTGGGTGGGGGCGGAAGGTGAAAACCTCGCCCTATGAAATGCGCTGATATGACTGGAGTTACGCATGCCGCTTTATGAGCATACGTTTATTGCGCGTCAGGACTTGTCCAACACGCAAGCTGAAAGCCTCATTGAACACTTCTCCACCGTGCTGGCCGATAACGGCGGCAAAGTGGTCGAGTCCGAGTACTGGGGCGTCAAGACCATGGCCTACAAGATCAACAAGAACCGCAAGGGCCACTACGCCTATCTGCGGTCCGATGCACCGGCAACTGCCGTGCAGGAAATGGAACGCCTGATGCGTCTGCATGAAGACGTAATGCGCGTTCTGACCATCAAGGTTGACGCGCACGAGGAAGGCCCCTCCGTGCAGATGCAAAAGCGTGACGAGCGGGACAGCCGCCGCGAACGCCGCTAATCGTCAGATCAAGAAAGGACCATAAGTCATGGCAGCTAAACCATTTTTCCGCCGTCGTAAGTCCGATCCGTTTGAGGGCGAGAACGCTCCGAAGATCGACTACAAAGACACCCGTACCCTGCAGCGCTACATCTCCGAGCGTGGCAAGATCGTCCCCTCCCGCATCACCGCAGTCGGTGCAAAGAACCAGCGTGCCCTCGCCCGTGCGATCAAGCGCGCCCGCTTTCTTGCCCTGCTGCCCTACGCTGTAAAGTAAGGAGCACCCGCAATGGATATCATCCTTCTCGAACGCGTGGCCAAGCTGGGTCAGATGGGCGAAGTCGTTTCCGTCAAGGAAGGCTATGCCCGCAACTTCCTGCTGCCTCAGGGCAAAGCCCTGCGCGCCAACGAACACAACCTGAAAGCTTTTGAGGACCAGAAAGCGCAGCTTGAAGCCCGCAACCTGGAAACCAAGAAAGAAGCCGAAGCTCTGGCCGAAAAGCTGGACGGCGAAACCTTCGTCGTGATTCGCTCCGCTTCCGATGGCGGCAACCTCTATGGCTCCGTCACCACCCGTGACGCCGCCGACGCCGCAACCGAGGCCGGCTTCTCCGTCGATCGTAAGCAGGTCGCCCTGATCGATCCGATCAAGGAACTGGGCATCCACGACGTGCTGGTCAAACTGCACCCCGAAGTGGACGCAACGATCAAGCTGAACGTTGCCCGCTCCTCCGAGGAAGCCGAGCTTCAGGCACAAGGCAAAAGCATTGCCGAACTGGCCGCTGAAGAAGAAGCTGCTGCTGAATTTGAAATTCAGGAACTCTTCGACGATATCGGTGCCGCCGGCATGGAAGACTTCGGCGACGACGCCCCTGCAGCGGACGAGGCCCCTGCCGAGGACGCAGCTTCCGACGAAGACTAAACCGTCTTCACATCGAACAAAGAAGGCCGCACATCATTGTGCGGCCTTTTTCATTGGATGATCTCCAAACCTATCGGTCGAATGTCTCAAGGATGACCGAGCCCTCGCACCCCGCCTCCGTCGCAGAGCCCACCCAGACCTGAAGCGGGCCTTCGTCCGGCGCCCCCCAAACAGTGACCTCCTGCCGGTCGTTTCGCGCCTCGCCAAAGTGCCAAAGCCCATCAGCCGACCGGACCGCTAGCACGGGATCGCAGGCGGCTTCTGCCATGACCATCAGGATATGCGGCGCCATCCCGGCCAACTCGAACACCGCTGTTGGCGCAGTAGGTAGGAACCCTTCAAGGTCTCCGGTGACAATCCCTTCTGTCTGCCAATCCTCGCAAGGGGCCAAATCGCCCCCAACCGCCGTCACCTCCCAGCGTTGCGGGGCGATCAGCTCAGGCCCCGTGGCGGCGTAGCGGTCGCCGCCAAGGCTGGGGTCAGGACATTGCGCGGCAGCAGCGCCCGCACAAAGGCAAAGGGGAAGAGCATATCGTATCATGGGCGTTACAATAGCGCGCCGCCCTCATCCGTCGAACCAACATCTGCGTGAACCGATTGGTCCATTGCAAATCAGCTCAGGCCATTTCGACATATTTTCACGTCACGGCCGCTCTGCCCACAGCATTAGGCGTGCATCGCAATACTCGGGCTCATAGGTCCCGACCCAAACAAAGTACCGTCCGCTGCGGGGCTGCGTTAGCGTGATGCGGGGCCGTAAATCTCCGGCATCGTCATCATCATGGTACGTGTGCCCATTGAAAGACAGCATCAGCATCGTGTCGCATCTTCCATCCACCTCGAAGAACAATCGATGCCCCTCCAGCCTCGTGATCTCGAACAGGAAATCAGCGGACGCCGCATAGTACCCCGATGTCACATCGCCCAAAATCAACAGACTATCGCAATCTGCTGCGTAATGAGGCCCACCCGCCACGACCTCAAACACGGCGCCATTCAAAATCTGATCAACCTCGACCCGGTATGCCGATGACGATTCTAGTGCCTCGCTTGGGCACGCAAAGGCTGCCCCAACACTCAGGCAGCAAAACATAGCGACAATGATGCCCTTCATAAGCCCCTCCAGATACCGAAAGGGCCGCACCAAAGATGGACGGCCCCGACTGGTTTCTATCGCACGCGGGCTTAGCTTGCCTGCAGCCGCAGGGTCGCGTTGCACACCTGCCCGTCGTACGTGCCCACCCAGATGTCGATCTGGCCGGACCGCGGACGTGTCAGGATGATCTGCGGGTCGAGATTGCCGCGATCATCGTCATCGTAGTACCACGTGGCGGTGCCAGTGTTGATTAGCAGGGCCGCATCGCACTGGCTGTCCACCGCAATAATCAGACGATTGCCCTCGATGTTATTCACAAAGATACGGGCGTCCGGCTGCGATGTGAAATAGCCCGCCCCCCGATCTGTCTGCGGGTTTACATTCGGGCAGTTCCAAACATAGTTGTTGCCCCCCGCTTGCAGGTTCAGGGACTGCCCCTGACGTAGCTGCCCAATGGACAGGCTATAGCTTCCATAGGACGGATCAAGCCGCCAATCCGGGCAGGCTTGAACCGCGCCTGCCAAACCAAGAAAACCAAGTACCGAGATCAAAAGTAGTCGCATTTTATATTCCCCAATTATGCTAATGACTTAACCTAACCGGAAATCAGGGGCTGAACCTAGAGTAAACTTGCACGGTTCAGGTAAGGTTTCCCATATGCCCCCATTGAAAACGCAAACAAAAAAGGCCGCCCCAGCGTCGGGGCGGCCTCAAACCTGTCCAAAAGGACAGCCTTATTCTTCTTCAAGCGCCTCAACGGCCTTTTGCAGATCGTCTTTGGAGACAGATTTCTCTTTGACCGTCGCTCCGTCGATGATGTGATCCACAACCTTGTCCTCGAACAGGGGTGCGCGGATCTGCTGCTGCATCTGCGGGTTCTGCTGAACGAATTCAAAGAACTGACGCGCCTGGTTGCCGTACTGGCGGGCCTGGTTCATCACCGCTTGGGTGAATTCTGCGTCAGACACCTGTACCTCGGCCTTCTGACCGATCTCGGCCAGCAGCAGCCCCAGCTTCACACGGCGCTCGGCCAGCTTGGTGTGCTCTTCGGTGGCTTCGATTTCAGGGTGATCGTGACCCTGCACATCGGGGTTTTCCTCGTGCCACAGCTGGTGCGCAATCTGACCAGCTTCGGCCTCAACCAGTGACGGCGGCAATTCGAACGATACGGTCTTGTCCAGATCGTCCAGAAGTGCGCGCTTGGTCACCGCACGGGCAGCACCGGCGTACTCTTCTTCCAGCTTGTCGGAAATCTGACCCTTCAGTGCTGCCAGATCTTCGGCACCGAACTGCTTGGCCATATCGTCGTTGATCTCGGCCGCTTTGGGTTCCTGCACATTGTGGATCTTACACTCGAACACGGCTTCTTTGCCGGCCAGATGTTCGGCGTTGTAATCCTCGGGGAACGTCACGGTGACGTCTTTATCCTCGCCGGCTTTTACGCCAATCAGGCCCTCTTCGAACCCGGGGATGAACTGGCCAGAGCCCAGAACCAGCGCGTGGCCCTCAGCCGCACCGCCGTCAAAGGCTTCGCCGTCGACCTTGCCAAGGAAGTCAAAGATCACCTGATCGCCGTCCTTGGCCTTGGAGCCCTTCTTGCGGTCCTCGAAGTTCTGGGCGGTCTCAGCGAGGGAGGCCAGCGCCTCATCCACGGAGGCGTCGTCAGCCTTCACAACCAGCTTCTCAAGCTTGATCTTGGAAAAGTCCACTTCAGGAATTTCAGGCAGCGTCTCGTAGGACACGGAGACAACAACATCGTCGCCCTCTTTCCAGTCCTCGTTGGTCATCTTCATCTCGGGCTGCATGGCCGGACGGTCGCCGGTGCTTTCCAGATGCTCGTTCATGGCGCCATCGACGCTTTCCTGCATCGCTTCGCCCAGAACCTTGCCACCGAACTGCTTCTTGAGCAGCGCCATCGGCACCTTACCCTTGCGGAAACCCTTCATCTCGATCTCGGGCTGGGCTTCTTTCAGCTTGTCGTTGACCTTCTGGTCCAGCTCCGCGGCTGTTACAGTAATCTCATAGCCGCGCTTGAGACCTTCGTTCAGTGTTTCGGTGACCTGCATGTCGTCCTTATCCATTGCATTGGGGCCGCAGAGGCGTCCGCGGCGGTCAAAATCTGGCGTCTGATACGGGTCGCACGCCCCCTGTGCAAGCCAAATCCCCACAAAAGGCAGGCATTCCAGACCTCATTTGGGCTAGCCCTACCCTACTGCGCCAAGACACCCCCTGCTTTGATGCCAGAAACCTGAGGGTCTGGGGGCACGGCCCCCAGCAGTTCAGATTTGGCGCAGCCAAATTCGAATAGGACATTAAGTCCGTTCCGGTAAAACACAGAGGATGGTTCTGCTTGGCTTTGCATGTTCTCATCGTTTTCGTGCCAAAAACGACTGCCACAAACAGACAGGCTCTCATCGTTTTCCTTCCGAAAACGACTGCCGCCTAAACACGTTGGGATTGCTTCGGCATCTTCCTGCGGAAGAGCCTGTGGTGCGGGTGGAGGGACTTGAACCCCCACGCCTTGCGGCGCCAGAACCTAAATCTGGTGCGTCTACCAATTTCGCCACACCCGCGTCCGCTGCCGCACATAGCAAAGCAGATTTCCAGATGCGAGAGGAAATCGACATGACCTGCAGTTATGCCGTCAGCGCCCGAGCCTCGCGGCGGGACACCAGCGGCCTGGCGGCCCGCAAGGGCGCTTCCTGCAGCAAATCGTGATCAGGGAACAACGCCTGCAGTTCAGCGCGGCTCGCATCCGGCAGCGCACCCACAACCGTCGGTCCGGGATTGAAGCTTTCCGTCGGCAAACCGTCCGAGATCAGCACCTCATGGGCCGCACATTGCAAATGGATATAGGTCGTCGGCGCACAATCTGAGGTTTGTACGATCGTGGTGTCATTACATAAATGTTTCGCCGCGATCAGCACCTCCGGCTCACCAAACAGGATCTCAGCGCGCCAGCCCTCGATCAGAATGCGGTGTTGGGGTGACACAAGCATCTCGCGGTTAGGATGATTATGCCCGAACGCATGGGCCGCAATCCGGATCGGTCGCAACTCGGGACTCAACCCCAAGCGGAGACTGGAAACAGGCGAATGGCCGACCCATTCCAGCGGGACAGGCCCGTGATCGACCGTCACCACCATGTCCCCGACCGAAAGGTCTTCGACTGCACGCGGTCCCTCGGGCGTCTCGATCAAAGTTCCCGGCGTGAAACAGGGGACCGCCAGATCGGCGACCTCAATCCGCGGCTCACCGTTGTCGCCTGGCCCTTCCCGCGCATCTGTAACGATAAGCTCCACACCGATCGGCGGGAAAACATCGACAAAGGCGATGCCTTCAATCGTGGCATAGGAGGGTGATGAATTAACGAAGTTGATCGCGATTGCGTGGTATTCGATGCCCGTATTCGGATCGACGAGTGTGAGCTGGTATTCGGCTTCGACGGCGGTGTTGTTGCCATAGGTGACCCCGTCAAAGGTCTGCTCGCCACGCAGGCGCTGCAAACCGTCATTGTCGTCGATATAAAGCTCGTTGTCCTTGGTATCGATCAACTCGAAATTGTTATTATTGAGCGTAATCCCCAAGCCAAGCAAATGGCTGCCATCACCTTGGGTGATGCCATCAAGCGACCCGCCTCCGGAAACAGAGACCGAGGCCGCGCCAAGAGCCCAGTAGTCGAAATGCGCCATTTATTGCCTGCACTGCTCGCAGTTTTTTACATCTTTAAGGCGAAAAAGGGTCTGCGCCTACCGAATCATTTCGGCCACAGCTGCGTTGTTGCCGTGGAATCACACCAAAAAGGGCACGACAGGGACATGTTGTCGCCATATTCTGGATCAAAACATCGAGGCAGACATAAGTGAGAGCGAGAAACGCCATGCACCTGGGACCTAAAGAAGATTTCACCATGACCACCGCCGCCCGTCAGCGGGCCAAGGCCAACGTATCCGGCCTGACTGCGGGAACGACTGTCATGACGCTGGACGGCGAACGCGCCGTGGAACACCTTTCTGTGGGCGATCGCATCATCACCCGTGATGCTGGCATGTCCGTTCTACGCGACATTCGTAAAACGGAAGTGCGCGTCACTCCGATCCGGATCAAGGCAGGCTCCCTGGGCCACACCCGTCCGCAAGAGGACATGATCGTGGGTCCCGACACGCTGGTTCACATCCGCGACTGGCGCGCCAAGGCCCTGTTCGGCGCAGATGTTGCGACGGTTAAAGCCAAGCGCTTGCTCGACGGCGAGTTTGTGGCTGAAGTCGCCCAAAAGACCATGACCGTTTACGAGCTGATCTTTGATCGCCAGCACATCCTTTATGCAGACGGCCTCGAAGTGGCATCCACCGCAGTCTAACGTTTCAGAAACGGAGCGCTACGCGCGCTCGATCCTGAAAGCGGCCCGTTGGGGCCGCTTTTGTTTTGGGGCTCTGCCCCCTTGGCTGCGCCAATTCCCCCGGGATATTTCAAAGCCAAAGAAACTAGATATCGAGGGCTTTGAACACAGCGGGGAGTTGATCTGGCAGGTCTTCAGCGATCAAGCCGGGCCCAAAGGACAGCGCACATTCTGTGTGCAGCCATGCGCCCGCCTCGGCGGCCTGCTGCGGTGGAAACCCGCGCGCCAGAAGGCCAGTGATGAAACCAGCCAAAACGTCCCCCGACCCTGCCGTGGCCAACCACGGGGCCGCGCGGTCATAGACGCTGGCGTTGATGGCGGCTGTTCCGTCAGGGCTGGCGATGACCGTATCCGGCCCTTTGAACAGCACCGTGCACCCCGCCCGCTTTGCCGCGTCCCGCGTTGCATCCACCTTGGAATACGCAGGGCCTTTGGTTGCTGGGCCTTTCAGGCGTTCGGCAATGTCGGGAAAGAGCCGCGCAAACTCGCCACCATGAGGCGTCAGAACACAGCCCCCATGCAGCTGAGCGAAGAGCGCGGGCGACCGCGCGATGAGTGTCAGCGCGTCAGCATCAAGGACACATGGCCTGCCAGAGGCCAGAGCAGTCGCAATAAGGTCGACCCTCTCTTCCGAGAGGCCAAGCGCGGGGCCAAGGCAAAGCGCATTGATCCGCGCATCTTCCAAAACAACGCCCAGCGCCACCGCATCCGCGACCCGCTGGATCATCACGGCGGTCACTTGTGAGGCGACCTCCATCTGCGCCGCAGGCGGCACCCCCAGCGTCACCAGCCCTGCCCCGACCCGCAACGCACCTCGGGCGGCGAGGCGGGCCGCTCCGGTTTTGGCGGGACCGCCTGAGAGGATGAGTGCGTGGCCATGGTCGAATTTATGATCGCGGGACCCAAATCCCGCTCCTTTGCTCAACTTGGCCCCATGAACCGCGGAACCGGTCGCGATATGATTATGCGTCACCATATGAGCAACCGCTGAAAAATCTGGATGCACCCCGGCCTTCGGGTCCGCACCTATCCCCAAAGTCCTACGTGCGGACGATGGTGCGAGACCGATATCAAAGATGCTGAGCTTACCGCAGACATCAGAGCCATCAGCCAAGCAATGACCAACCTTCAAACTGTGAAACGTCACTGTCAATTGCGCGGCGAGGAAACGAGGCTGAAACCAGTGTTGATGCTCGGATCGTCCGACATCATCAATCAAAACGCCGCTGTCGCCGCAGAGCCCTGTGGGGCAATCGATCGCGGTCACTCGGTATCCGGCCCCACCAAGTTTTCTGCAAATCCCCGTATCTTCGTTCAGCTCAAGAAAAAGGTCTTCAAGTCCGCTCACAGGGCGGTTCAACCCGATCCCAAACAACGCATCAACGACAAGGTCAGGCTCGCGACGCAAGATGTCCGGATCATTGCTGAGGTCCGAAACCTCCCCGAGTTGCTCCCACCTTTCAAAATTTGCCCGCGCATCGGGCGGCAGCTTCTCCGCGTCCCCATAAAGGAACACATCAACCTGCCACCCGGCCTTTTTCAACAACCGCGCGACTACAAACCCGTCGCCGCCGTTGTTCCCCGGCCCGCACAACACCACCGCCCGCCGCACGCCTTCTCGCAGCTCTGGCCATTCCTCAAAAACAGCCTCCACAACGCCGTGGCCCGCCCGTTCCATCAGCTCAAAACCAGTGACCTCACCAGACTCGATTGCAACCTGTTCGATGGCGCGCATTTGGGCGGCTGTAAGCAGTTCGGTCATAAATTCAGC
>JAHDFG010000031.1 GCA_020628265.1 Pseudooctadecabacter sp.
GGATGACCTTGCCCTGATCGCCGTTGATTTCCACCACGTCGTTGGGGCGGAACGGCTGCCGGATTGACAGCATGACGGAGGCGATGAAGTTCTCGACCGTGTCGCGGACAGCAAAACCGATGGCCAGACCGATCAGACCGGCCGCACCCAGAATGGTCGACAAGAGGGCCGTCGCGTTCATGATGTCCAGCGCGATGACGATGGCCGCGATCAGGAAGGCGATGCGGGCCACCGTGCGGAACAGGTCGGCAATAAAGGCATTGGGGGCAAGGCGGTCCCATGGGTTCTTCCAGCGCCCGACCCACAGGCCGATCCAGTTGATGACCAGAAAAACGGTCAGGGCGATCAGGGCCAGTGGCAATTGGACCAGCAATTGTTCAACCCGCCCCATGAACCGGTCCATCGCGGGATCAAGGCGGCGGATGATGTCTGTGGTCTCTGTAACCTCGTTCTTGATGGCGACGACGCCCTCCATGCGGTTCACAAGCGTATCCAGCGCCTGCACCTCGGGCAGCGAGTTGGTCGTGCCGCGCAGAGTCACGATGCCTTCGGACACCGTGACGGTCACGTCGTCATAGCCGCCAAGCTCTGCCAGAATTTCGCGGATACGCACGGCAAGGTTCGCGTCCTGTTGGGCGGTCTGTTCGGTGGTGATGGTGCCTGAGGGGGCCTCTTGGGCTTGCAGCTGCGGGGCCGCGATCAAGAGGGCAAGTGCTAGGGTCAGAAATCGGAAAAAATGCATGGAAATATCGCCGTTCGAAATGTCGTAAGGCGATGTTAGGCGGAACGCGTACGCTCCGCCAGTGGTCTAGAGGCGGATAGGGTCAGCCTTGGCCACAGCGTCCAGCGTCATCAGTGTTTTGATCAGCCCGTCCATGTCCGCAAGGTGGATCATGTTCGGTCCGTCCGAGGGTGCGTTGTCGGGGTCCTCATGGGTTTCAAGGAAGACAGCACCAATGCCAAGGGCCACGGCAGAGCGTGCCAGCACCGGTGCGAATTCACGCTGCCCGCCGCTGGATCCGCCCAACCCGCCCGGTTGGGCAACGGCATGGGTCGCATCCATCACGACCGGATAGCCGGTCTTCATCATTTCCGGCAGGGACCGCATGTCAGCCACAAGGGCGTTGTAGCCAAAGGACACGCCACGTTCAGTCAGCAGCAGGCGGGTGTTGCCGGTGCTTTCCACCTTACCCACCACATTGGCCATGTCCCAAGGGGCAAGGAATTGCCCTTTCTTGACGTTGATTGCCGCACCGGTTTCGCCGGCGGCCAGCAACAGGTCCGTCTGGCGGCACAGGAAGGCAGGGATTTGCAGCACATCGCAAACCTCGGCCACGGGGGCGCATTGGTCGGGCGCGTGCACGTCTGTCAGAACGGGGCAGCCGAATTCAGCCTTGATGGCTGCGTGGATCGCCAGTCCCTCATCCATGCCAAGCCCGCGCTGACCCTTTAGGGATGTGCGATTGGCTTTGTCATAGCTGCCTTTGAAAATGAACTGCGCGCCGTGCGCATCGCACACTTTCGCCATTTCGGTCGCGATCATGCGGGCATGATCGAGGCTTTCAAGCTGGCAGGGGCCTGCGATGACCGTCAAAGGGCGGTCGTTGCTGGCCGTCACGGGACCAATTGAGACGTCTTTCATCAGGAGCTGACCTGTTCGCGAAGGATGGAGGCAGTGAGCGAGATCATCAGGTAGATGCCTGCAAAGATCAGGAATGCCAAGACGGTGTTCTCGAAGGATTTCGGGTAGGTTGCCTCGTCCGGTGCGATGGGTGCCACGGAGACGCTGAGGTAGCGGACCTGTTTGTTTGCCTCGATCCGCGCACTGTCGAGCTGCGCGAGGGCGGCTTGCACATTGGCTACCTCAAACGCGTAGTTTTCCTCGGCCACGCGCAAGGCGGCCTCGTTGGAGACAACCGATCCGCTGGAACCGCTGGACAACTCAGCGCGCAGTGCGCTGATCTGGCCTTCCAGTAACGCGATAACGGCTTCTGCCGCCTCAACACGGGATGGAAGCGGGTTGGACAAGGCCTCTAGGCTGGCGAGGTTGATCCGTTCTTGGTCAAGTTCGATCTGAAGCGTTGTGATCCGCTGTTGCAGGGCCGCAGGCTCAGCACCGATGGCGCTGGTTCCGGAATCAGCCTGTGCCGCAACAAGGATCGCGAGAGCCTCGTCACGTCGTTGCAATGCCGTATTGTAGTTTGTGGTCGCGCCAGCCATCTGGTCGTCGCGAACCCGTTGGGTGAGCTGGTCGACCTGCTCTTCGGCGTAGCCAATCAAGGCCTCCGAAAATTCCTGACTTTTCAGCGGATCGGCGGCGATGACCTCCATCTTCAGGATGCCCTCTGTCGGGTCGTAACCGATCTGGATGTGATCTTGATAGACCGCGTAGGCGTCTTCGCGCGTTGCGTCCACATCCAGACGCTGGATTGCGTCGATGTTCGGGTCAGAGAAGTGTTCTGTAAACCCGTGATCGGCATCGAGGCGCAAGAAAGCCTCACGCGAGGTCATGTAGGATTGGACGGTCGTGCTGTCAGTCTGGTTGGCAAGTCCGGTTCCCTGAAACAGGCTACCAAGCCCGCCGCCGCCGGAGGCCTCGGCCTGCTGGATGACGAATTCGGATTTGGTGCCGTACATGGGCGTGGCCATGACGAAGAAGTAATAGCCTGCCGCAATTGTCGGCAGGATCACGAACATCGCGAGACGGCCAAAGAGCGACGCAATGTTCTTGCGGCGGCGGCGGGCGATGTCCTGCTGGATGCGGCGGATTTCGCTGGCACGGCGTTCAGCAGGGTTGTCGTGCGCGCCCACATGGGTGGACGGCATTGTCTGCTTGCGTTGCACCGTCTGGGGCAGCTGCACCTTGGCCTGTTCGGCCGGCACCTTGGCCGTGGCGATCTGCATCTGGTTGGCCGCGGCTTGAGTCTGGTTGTCGTTGGGTGTCACCAGTTCCAGCACATTGCCCCGCTGGAACGGATCAATCCCGCG
This sequence comes from Pseudooctadecabacter sp., assembly GCA_020628265.1. Lineage (GTDB taxonomy): Bacteria > Pseudomonadota > Alphaproteobacteria > Rhodobacterales > Rhodobacteraceae > Octadecabacter. Next base: position 2,989 of record JAHDFG010000031.1, read on the forward strand.
CTGGCGCAACTGGCGCACAGCGTCAAAGTCGGACGTGACCGCAAGGCCGGTTTTCTGGGCCACACGGCGGGCCATGCGCAGCTGGCGACCGGTCAGGCCTTCCTGACGGATGGCATCGATATCAGTCTCGGCCGAAACCGTGCGGGCGCTGTCAACCTCGCCCGACGCGGGGCGGGGCGTTGGGGGCGCTTCGGGGGCCGGCGCAGGACGCGCAGGCTGCACCGCCGCCGGTTGCGGCTGCGCTGCGGGTTCGGATGGTTGCGCGTTCTCAGCGGGGCTAGCCGCGCTGGTACTGCGTCGTATCCGGAATTTCTGTGCCTTGGGTTTCGTAGTCATACAGCTGTTTCGCTTCTTCCAAGGTGTCGAACATGATCAGCTTCCCATCCCGCAGGACAGCCGCCGATCGGGCGAATTTTTCCAACGTGGCCGCTTGGTGGGACACGATGATAACGGTGGTCGTGGCAAGCCGTTCTTTCAAGACTTCACCAGCTTTGCGGTTGAACTCCGCATCGGTGGTCTGCGGCATGCCTTCGTCAATCAGGTAGATGTCGAAATCGAGGCTCAACATCAGGGCAAAGGTAAAACGTGCGCGCATACCTTGGCTGTAGGTGCCCACAGGCATGTCGAAGTATTCCTCGATCCCTGCCATCCAGCGGCAGAACGCCTCGACATAATCGGGGTCGAGCCCGTAAAGCCGTGCGATATAGCGGCAGTTTTCGCGGGCAGAGTGGCGGTTGACGACACCCCCCATGAATCCCAGCGGAAAAGAGATACGGGACTGGCGGTGGATTTCGCCTTCATCCGGCTTTTCCAAGCCTGCCATCATGTTGATGATCGTGGTTTTGCCGGTGCCGTTGGGGGCCAGAATGCCAAGGGAATTGCCAAGGTCCACGCGGAACGACGCGCGATCAAGGATAACCTTGCGCTGAGTTCCCGTCCAAAAGGACTTACTGACATTCACAAATTCAAGCATGCTGCCTTTACTCAAACCTCTGGAATTCTGCCTTATCCGACAGATTATCCCGGCATTGTTCCCGATAGGAGATCAATCTGACCATATTATGTCGGTCTGCCTCTGTAACTATATACTTTCGGTCCGAAAGTTGAGGGGCAATTGATCATAAGTGGTCAAATCCCCGTTTTGGCGTAATTTTGCGGCATGGAGATACAGGATGATATCCGCGCGTGCCGGTTGTGTGCAGACCGGTTTGCGGCGACGCAGACCGCACATGAACCGCGCCCGGTTGTATGGTTTGGCGGCAGTGCAAGGCTTTTGATTGCAGGTCAGGCGCCGGGAATGCGGGTTCACAAAAGTGGCCAGCCGTTCACGGACCCGTCCGGCGACCGGCTGCGCGATTGGTTGGGGTTGGACGAGGCCGCCTTTTACGACAGGTCCCGCGTTGCGATCATTCCCATGGCGTTCTGTTTTCCGGGATATGATGCGAAGGGGTCCGATCTGCCGCCGCCAAAGATTTGCGGACAAACCTGGCATGACCGCATAATGGCCCAATTGGACGGCGTGAGATTGCGGGTTCTCGTTGGGGCTGCGGCGCACCGCTATCATCTGGGAGTAAAAACAGGAGTGACGGAAACCGTGCGCGGCTGGCGGGACCATGCGCCCGAGACATTCGCCTTGCCTCATCCGTCGTGGCGCAATACGGCGTGGCTGAAGAAAAATCCGTGGTTCGAGGAGGAGGTTCTGCCCGCCCTCCGGACCCGTGTGGCAGAGGTTCTGAATGACTGACTTGACTGATTTGGATAGCGCCCACGGGGCAATGACCGCAGACGAGACGGACGACCTTGCGCGCTTGCGGTTCTACGAACGGCTGGCCGACAGCGAGTTGTTCATGCTGCTGGAGGGAGAGGCGGAGGGCGACCAGATTACGCCCGCTTTGTTCGAGGTCGAGGATCAGCAGTTCGTGCTGATCTTTGATCGTGAGGAACGGATGGTCGAATTCTACGGCAAGATCGCGCCCTATGCTGCTTTGTCGGGTCGCGGCATGGCGCAGATGTTGGAAGGTCAGCGGATCGGGATGGCGTTGAACATGGGTGTCGCGCCCTCGGCCATGTTGATCCCCGCTGAAGCCGTGGACTGGCTGGCGCAGACGCTGGGTGTGGCGGCTGAAGAGGTGGAAGGGCAGATCACCGAGTTGACCGCCCCTGCCGGACTACCCGAGACCCTGCTGGAGGCGCTGGACCGCAAACTTGCGACAGCCGCAGGAATGGCCGTGGAGGCCTATCTGTGCGGTGTCACCTATGAAGGTGGCGGCAAAGGTCACATGCTTGCCTTCGTCGGCACAACGCCGGGCGCGGAGGATGCGCTGACGGCGGCGGTCAACGAGGCGTTGGTGTTTTCAGGGATCGATGCTGGGATGTTGGATGTTGCTCATCTGGAGGGCGGCGATCCGGTGTCGGAACGTGTGGCGCGCGTTGGGTTACGGTTCGATCTGCCCGCACCGCAAATGCCTGAGGCGCCGGCGGCACCGGGCATGGATCCCGATAAGCCGCCCAAGTTGCATTAGGGCGGGGCAAAATTTCAACGAAATTTTGGAGCAAAATCTCTGAGAGATTTTGGCCTCCGGCGGGAGTTTTCGGGTCAGAAGAACGAGGGGCCCGCGCTTAGTAGCCAGCGGTTCGGTCGACGACATGCAGGAAGGGCTGGCCTGCTTCGCCCCTTGCGATGTTGTCCGCAATCACCTGAGCGGCAGGGGCGGGCCGTGTGGCGGAGGCGATGTGCGGCGTCACGGTGACCTGCGGGTGTGCCCAATAGGGGTGATCGGCGGGCAGGGGTTCGACCTCGAAGGTGTCGAGCGTTGCATGGGCAATCTGACCGGTCTCAAGTGCCGCCAGCAGGTCTTCGTCCTTGATTAAAGGGCCACGGCCGGGGTTGAGCAGGAATGCGCCGTTGGGCATGGCTGCCAAAACATCTGCATTGATGGTGTGTTTGGTGTCAGGAGTGAGCGGCATCAGCAGCACCGTGATCTGCGCGTCCTTTACGGCGTCTTTGATGTCTCCGCTCAGGCAGGTGATGCCGGTGATGTCCTTCTGGCTGCGCGACCAGCCTGTGACCGGAAAGCCCAAGCCCACCAGCGCCTGACCGCAGGCCGCCCCCAGCGCCCCGAGGCCGAGAATTGTTACGGGGCGTTCACTGGCCAAGGGCGGTGTGACGGTGTTGCGCCAGATGCCGTCTTGCCCATGGATATGCGCATCCATCCCGACGTGGTGGCGCAGCACATGGGCTGTGACCCATTCGACCATGCCGGCGTCCAGCCCCCCGCCAACCATCCGGCAGATGGGCATGGTGATCGTTGGGTTGTTCACGATGTCCTCGACCCCTGCCCAGAGGCGCAGAAGGGCTTTGCAGCGGGTGAATGGTGAGAAATCCTCGATGATCTTGGAGCCGGCCATGACGATGTAGTCGACGTCTGCGGGGGTGTGGTCTCGGGACAGATCCACGTCCAGCGCGCGGTCGGCAAAGGTTGCGATCAGGGACGGGGCGAAGGTGTCCCAATCGTCGTCGGTGCCGACGAACAATGCTTTGACGGTCATGGTTTACCTTGGTTTGTGGACGTGGGCCGATTGCATGAGCCCGAAGGCCACCATGAGAACCAGCATAGCCGATCCGCCGTAGCTGACCAGTGGCAGTGGCACACCCACAACGGGGGCCAGCCCCATGACCATGGCCATGTTCACCGCGAAGAAGAGGAAAAATGTGACCGCGACGCCAAGGGTCACTAGCGAAGCGAAACGATCCTTGTTGGTGACGGCAGATAGGATGCAGAACAGGATGATCAGCCCGTAAAGCATCAGAAGGCCGAACGCTCCGATAAATCCGAATTCTTCGGCCAGCGTGGTGAAGATGAAATCGGTTTCCTTTTCCGGCAAAAAGTTCAGCCGGCTTTGTGTGCCTTGCATATAGCCGCGCCCTGTCCAGCCGCCTGATCCCAATGCGATCTTGGCTTGGGTGATGTGGTAGCCCGCGCCCAGCGGGTCTTGGGTGGGGTCAAGGAATGTATCGATGCGGCGGTACTGATAGTCCTGCAGGATTTGCCATGGCGTCCCGCGGGTCTGGAAAACGGCCGTCACAAGGCCCACGCCGCCTGCAATGACGGTTGCGAAATAGGCCCAGTGGACACCGGCCAGAAACATGATGGCCCCGCCGCCGGTGACCAGCAGGATCGTGGTGCCAAGGTCCGGCTGGCTGAGGACCAGATAGGCGGGGGCCGCGATGAACAGCAGGGGCACGAGGATCCATAGGGGCTTGCTGACTTTGTTCAGGGGCAGCCAATCGTAATAGGCGGCCAGCAGCATGATCAGCGAGATTTTCATCAATTCGGAGGGCTGCAAATCCATTGGGCCAAGGTCCAGCCAGCGTTGCGAGCCGTTCCGTTCGACCCCGATGAATTCGACCAACACCAGCAAGATCAGCGCCAGCGCGTAGCCGACGACAGCCATATTGCGCCAGAACCAGATGGGGATCATCGCCATGATGAGCATGATGGCCATGCCCAGACCAAACCGTTGTGCCTGTGCGGTGACCCAAGGGTCCATGGACCCGCCCGCCACGGAATAGAGCATCAGGAACCCGAACCCCGACACGGCCGTGATCAGAAACACGATCGGCCAGTTCAGGTGCAGCAGCTTGCGGAACCCGCTGGGGACGTATTTGACCTGATATTCTAAATAGGACATCGCTTACGCCTGATCCGTATCGCGACCGGGCTGGATGTCGCGGATCATCGTGCTGAGGCGGCGTTGCTGGTCCGCGATTTGACCGCGCACAGCGGACGGATAGGCATCTAGCGGCGGTGTGCCGTCATAGAGCGCCTGTAACAGTACATCCCGCGCGATGGGGGCGGCTGCCACTGACCCGCCGCCGCCGTGTTCGACAACCACCGCCACCGCGTACTTGGGATTTTCTGCCGGAGCATAAGCGACATAGAGCGCATGATCGCGGGCGTTCCATGGCAAATCTTCGTTGCGGGTGATGACGCGGCCGTTTTCGTCACGGACAATCGCCCGCACCTGAGAGGTGCCTGTCTTGCCCGCCATCTTGAACCGCTCTTCCGCGATGCGGGACCGGTAGGCTGTGCCGCGGGAATGGTTGGAAACGTCGAACATCGCGCGGCGGATGCGGCGCAGATTGTTTTCGTTCAGGCCAAGGCTTTCGCCGGCGCCCGAGGGCTGTTCGACCCCGTCGATGGATTTGACCAGCCGTGGATTCACAGCGTTGCCCGTGGCAATCCGCGCCGTCATCACCGCCAGTTGCAGCGGAGACGTCGCCACATAGCCCTGACCGATGGAGGCGTTGACCGTGTCGCCCACGCGCCATTCCTCACCGCGGGCTTCGCGTTTCCACGTTTTGTCTGGCATAATGCCGGAGCGCACGGCGGACATGGGCAGGTCGTGACGTTCGCCAAGGCCCAGCTTGCGGCCCATGGCCGCGATCTTGTCGATGCCGACGCGCTGGGAAATGTCGTAATAGTAGACGTCGCAAGATTGTTTGAGGCTTTCGTTCAGGTTCATGTTGCCATGGCCTGACCGCTTCCAGCAGTGGAACCGCACGTCAAAGACGTCCGAATGCCCGACACAACGGATTGTCTCATCCGCCGTCACGACGCCGTCTTCGAGGGCGGCAAGGGCCGTCACCATCTTGAAGGTCGACCCGGGCGGATAGGTGCCCTGTACGGTTTTGGCAGCCAGCGGGCGGCGGTGCAGCTTGGGGTCTATCTCCCGCTCGTTCAGATCATCCCAAAGCGCCACCGAAATACCCTGAACGAAGACATTCGGGTCGTATGTCGGCGCAGAGCCGATGCCCTTGATGTCGCCGTTGGTCACATCCATCACCACCGCGGCAGCACTTTCGCCGTCCAGCCTTGCCTGAATGTAGTTTTGCAGCCGCGCATCGACGGTCAATTGCACATCGGCCCCGGGCAGACCTTCTTGCCGGTCGAGTTCGCGCATCACGCGGCCTGCGGCGTTGACCTCAACCCTTTTTGTTCCGGCGGAGCCTCGCAACTCCTGTTCCAACCGGTTCTCGACCATGGTCTTGCCGATCTGGAAGCGCGGAATTTGCAGCAGCGGGTCCTGATCGTCGATCCGGCTGAGGTCGTAGTCGGAGACCGGTCCGACATAACCCACGACATGGGCCATATCGGCGCCCTGCGGGTAAATGCGGCTGCGGCCCAATTCTGCCACCACACCGGGCAGGGCAGGGGCGTTGACGGTGACGCGGGCGACGTCCTCCCACGAGACGCGCTGGGCAACTGTGACGGGGACGAAAGCACTGCGGACACGTAGTTCTTCCCGCGCCTTTTCCAGCTGCTCGGGGTCGATGGCGACGATACGGCTGAGGCGGGCCAGAACCTCGTCCACGTCACCGGCACCTTCGCGGGTCATGGTGATCGTGTAGTGTTGTTCATTGTCCGCCAGCACGACGCCATTGATGTCGTAGATCAGCCCGCGGGCGGGGGGGATCAGGCCGATGTTGATGCGGTTTTCTTCGGCCAGCATGCGGAAGGTGTCCGCCTGTTCCACCTGCATGGACCCCATCCGTGCGCCCAAGATCCCCATCACGCCCAATTGCGCCGTGCCAAGCAGCATGGCACGACGGGAAATGCGACGGGCGCTTTCTTCGGTCTCTTTGGGTCCGCGTTTCACAATCTACGTCCGAATTCGTCCACTTCGCCGGGGGCGGGCCGGTTCACGCCGAACAGCGCATAGGACACGAAAACCACCAACGGGTAGCACGCTATTGTAAGGGTCGCTTGGATCAAAGTCAGCCCCAGCGAGGCCTGCGGAACCAGAACCATCGACAATGTGAACCGGTAAATTGCAGTGATCAGCAGAATCCCGCCTGCGACGGTGGCCCATTCGAGCCAGAACGGCAGCGTCCGCATGGAATGGGTTCGCGCCCGCAGGGTTTCGGACAGGATCAGGACCAGAGCTGTCCAAAGGCCGGGGGGGCGCTGATACATCAGGTCCGACAGCAAGAACACCGCAGCCACCCCGAGGATCGGAACGAAAGACGGGCGGCGGGCGACCCAAGCCAACGTGATCAGCAACAACAGGTCCGGCGCAATCCAGCGGCGGGGCGTGTCGACGGGTTCCGGCGCGATCTGGTTGCCGTCGTCGGTGATGGCCACGACCGTCTCGATCGGCTGAAGGGCGTCACCGCCAAAACTGGGCGGCACGGTTTCAAGCGGGATCAGGTGCGAGAAGATGACAAGCAGGGCCAAGGCGATGAACGTCAGCCGCCCCAACCATCTGCGGCGGAGGATCTGTTCAGCCATCTGCGGGCTCCTCCGCCTCTGTGATTTCTTCGGCAGGAAGTTCTGGCGGGATGACAGGGGCCAGAAGTGTTCCGGCCTCTTCGATGCGTGCGGTCGGCTGGCTGCGCAGCACGCGCAGGAATTCGAGCCGTTCCAGATCCGCAGACAAGCGGGTACGCAAGCGGCCATCGGTGCCACGCGCCAGCTGGCCCACCAGCAGATCGGCAGGGAAGACACCGCCATCGCCGGAGGTCACAACGCGGTCACCCGGTTTGACCAGATCGGGGTCTTCGATGAATTGCAGCACGGGGTTGATCGTGTTGTCGCCCGCCAGAATGGCCCTTTGGCCTGAGGGCTGGATCGTCACGGGGATGTTGGACGAGGTGTCGGTGACAAGGATCACGCGGCTTGTTTCCTCACCCACGCCGGAAATACGGCCCACGAGGCCGATGCCGTCCATGGCAGGCCAGCCGTCCAGAATGCCGTCTTTGGAGCCCACGTTCAGCAAGACGGACTGCCGGAAGGGCGACCCTGAATCAGCGACAACAACACCAGTGATACGGGTCAGTTGTGGGTCAAGCTGGACATTGATCAGCTCCCGCAGGCGGGCGTTTTCCTGATCCAGCTGGATCGCGGCCTCACGCCAGCTTTTCATGTCCTGCAATTCACGGCGCAGATCGCTGTTTTGCTGGGCAAGCCGTTGATAGGATTGGAAATCGGACAGAAGGTTCACGATGCCTGTGACAGGCGCCATGGCCCAATCAAAGCTGGGCACGACCGTATCAATCACCATCATGCGGAACCGTTCAACGCGCGGGTTGTCGATGCGCCAAATCAGGAAGGTGCCCAGCATGAGCAGCACCAGCACCCCAACCAGCAAACGCCGGACGGGGCTGACAAAGTCTTCGGTCTGATCGTTGCGTGCCATAACCCACCAACAAGGGGGGTGGCCCCCTTAGCCCCTAGCTTTCGTAGTCAATAACGTGCCGCAGCTGGGTTTCATATTCCAGTGCTTTACCGGTCCCCAGTGCCACACAGTTCAGGCTTTCATCCGCCACGGAAATCGCAAGGCCGGTCTGTTCACGCAAAGCCAGGTCCAATTCACCCAGCAGTGCACCACCACCGGTCAGCATCACGCCACGGTCCACAATGTCGGCGGCCAGATCGGGTGGGGTGGCTTCAAGGGCCGTCATAACCGCCTCGCAGATTTGCTGCACCGGTTCGGCCAGCGCCTCAGCCACTTGGGCTTGGGAAATTTCGGTTTCCTTGGGGACACCATTGAGCAGGTCGCGGCCACGAATTTGCATGGACTGGCCGCGGCCATCGTCGGGCATGCGGGCCGTGCCGATGGAGGTTTTGATGCGTTCAGCCGTGGATTCACCGATCAGCAGGTTATGCTGGCGGCGCAGGTAGCTGATGATGGCTTCGTCCATGCGGTCACCACCGACGCGGACGGACCGCGCGTAGACGATATCACCAAGGGACAGCACGGCGACCTCGGTCGTACCGCCGCCGATGTCGACGACCATGTTGCCGGTGGGGTCCGTGATGGGCATGCCTGCGCCAATGGCTGCTGCAATCGGTTCGGCAATGAGGCCCGCGCGGCGGGCACCAGCGCTCAGAACCGACTGACGGATGGCGCGTTTTTCGACCGGCGTGGCACCATGGGGCACACAGACGATAATCTTGGGCTTCGAGAAAGTGGAGCGTTTGTGCACCTTGCGGATGAAGTGTTTGATCATCTCTTCGGCGGTGTCGAAGTCTGCGATCACACCTTCGCGCATGGGGCGGATGGCTTCGATGCTGCCGGGCGTCCGGCCCAGCATCAGCTTTGCATCTTCGCCTACAGCCAGAACTTTCTTTTGACCGTCCTTCATGTGATAGGCCACCACGGAGGGTTCTGACAGAACCACGCCTTTGCCTTTGACGTAGACCAGCGTGTTCGCTGTCCCGAGGTCGATTGCCATATCGGACGAAAAGATACTGCCTAAGCCAAACATGTGGTGCCGTTCCCATAGAGTGCGCGTCCGCGACTCCCCCACGGGCGCAGACCTTGGGGCTTATAGGATCACGAGGACTTGGTTGGAAGGGGGATTTGGCGGAAGGTGGGCGGGGTTTCGCCGTTTTGTCCGCCTGACCTTGGTCGCTGAGGCGGACGGTCCGTTGAACCGCCCGCCAAACAGGGGATTATTCGCCCGCATCCGTGTAGCGGATTTCCTTGGCGTCCGTGCCGGGGCCCACTTTTTCGCGGCGCACAATCAGACGGTTCAGCGCGTTGATATAGGCCTTGGCGGAGGCCACGACCGTATCCGTGTCAGCAGACTGACCCGTGGCGATGCGGCCCTCTTCCTCCATCCGCACAGACACGGTGGCTTGCGCGTCGGTGCCTTCGGTCACGGCGTGCACCTGATAGAGTTGCAGGCGGGCGTTGTGCGGGAACAGTTCCTTCACCGCATTGAAGGTCGCATCGACGGGGCCGTCACCAGTGGCCTGGATCGTGTGATCCTTGCCGTCTACTTCCAGAACCATGGTCGCCTTTTGCGGGCCGTTCATGCCGCAGATGACGGTCAGGTCCTTGAGTTTCAGGTGGTCTTCCTCGCTGTCGTTCTGACGGATCAGGGCGATCAGGTCTTCGTCGAAGACCTCCTTTTTGCGGTCGGCGAGGTCTTTGAACCGGACGAAGACGTCTTTCAGCTCATTATCGCCCATCGTGAAGCCCAGCTTTTCCAGCTTGTCGCGCAGGGCCGCGCGGCCGGAGTGTTTGCCCAGCGGCAGTGAGGTGCCTGACAGGCCCACGTCTTCGGGCTTCATCACCTCAAACGTCTCGCGGTTTTTCAGCATGCCGTCCTGGTGGATGCCGCTTTCGTGGGCGAAGGCGTTCTTGCCGA
>JAHDFG010000032.1:0-9563 GCA_020628265.1 Pseudooctadecabacter sp.
CGGCGGCGTCTTTCTGATCGTAGGCGCCGGCATCCTCTTCGAAGGTCACGTGGGCCTCGGAATACAGCGAATGATCGGACCAGCGGCCAACGCAATTCACAGACCCCTTGTAGAGTTTCAGCGCAACGGTGCCGGAGACGTGCTCTTGCGATTTATCGATGGCGGCTTGCAGCATTTCCCGTTCGGGCGAGAACCAGAGGCCGTTGTAGATTAGTTCCGCATAGCGCGGCATCAGGCTGTCCTTGAGGTGCCCAGCGCCGCTGTCGAGCGTGATCTGTTCGATGCCGCGATGCGCCTCAAGCAGCACGGTGCCACCTGGTGTTTCATAGATCCCGCGGGATTTCATGCCGACGAAGCGGTTCTCAACGAAATCCAGACGCCCAACGCCATGCTTGCCGCCCAGCTCGTTCAGTTTGGTTAGGATCGTCGCCGGGGACATGGCCTCACCGTTGATGGCAACGGCATCGCCCTTTTCGAAGGTGACTTCGATGACTTCGGGCGTATCGGGCGCATCTTCGGGGGCAACCGTGCGTTGGTAGACGTAGTCCGGTGCCATCTCGGCAGGGTCTTCCAAGACCTTACCTTCGGAGGATGTGTGCAACAGGTTTGCATCGACGGAGAACGGTGCCTCGCCGCGTTTGTCCTTGGCAATCGGGATCTGGTTTTCTTCAGCGAAAGCCAGCAGCTTGGTGCGGCTGGACAGATCCCATTCCCGCCATGGTGCGATGACCTTGATGTCGGGGTTCAGCGCGTAGGCGGACAGTTCAAACCGGACCTGATCGTTGCCCTTGCCGGTTGCCCCGTGGGACACGGCATCGGCACCGGTTTCAGCGGCGATTTCGACCAGACGCTTGGAAATCAGCGGACGCGCGATGGACGTGCCCAGCAGATACAGGCCTTCGTAGACTGCATTGGCGCGGAACATCGGGAAGACAAAGTCACGCACGAATTCTTCGCGGACGTCTTCGATGAAAATGTTCTCGGGCTTGATGCCCAGCAGTTCAGCTTTTTGACGGGCGGGCTCCAGCTCTTCACCTTGGCCGAGATCGGCGGTGAAGGTCACGACCTCACAGCCGTATTCCGTCTGCAGCCATTTCAGAATGATCGACGTATCCAAACCACCGGAATAGGCGAGGACAACTTTCTTTGGGGCGGACATAGGAGACTCCTGCAATAGATCGCAGGCGGGTTACTCCTATTTACCGGTCAGAGCAAGCGGGCCACGAACGCGGCGTCGCCTTCGTTTGTCAGGAGGGCAGGGGCTTCGGCCATCGGCACCCAGATCGCATGATGCCCCGCTTCAAGAGGCGGGCCGAACCGCAGTGTTGGTTCCGCATAATAGATCGTGCAGATCTTTTCCGCCCACAAGTCATACTCCGGCATAAAGACGAACCGGCGAAACGCGCCCAGACGGGTCGGGCGCCCCATCCGCCAGCCGGTTTCTTCCATGACTTCGCGGTGCAGGGCAGGGATCGTGTGTTCGCCCGCGTCGATCCCGCCACCCGGCAGTTGCAGTTCGGGTTGCTCCCCGTCCTGTATGGTCAGCAGCAAATCGGCCCCGCGTTGCAGGATCACATAGGCCCCGGGGCGCAGCGTGTAGCGCATAGCTGGGTCAACACGTTCGCCGTACCGTCTGATCATGCCCCTTTTACCTCACCTTGTGACGCCTATATGGACGCGGTATGCCAATCCCTGACTTGTTAGGAAAGCCAAATGACCACTGCATCGACCATTGCGTGGGACGACACCGTTCTGCCGTTTCAACTGGACGCATCGGACATCCGTGGGCGCGTTGCGCGTCTGGACGGCGTGTTGGATCAAGTCCTGTCGCAACATGACTATCCCCCCGCGGTTGAGGCTCTGGTGGCGGAAATGGCCTTGCTGACCGCCTTGATCGGCCAAACGATCAAACTGCGTTGGAAGCTGTCGTTGCAAGTGCGCGGCGATGGTCCGGCGCGCCTGATTGCCACGGATTACTACGGTCCAACCAAAGAGGGCGAGCCTGGTCGCATCCGTGCCTACGCCAGCTTCGACAAGGACAAGATCGATCCAACGGGCCATCCGTTTAGCCAGATCGGCAAAGGCTACTTCGCCATCCTGATCGATCAGGGTGAGGGGACGACGCCGTACCAAGGCATTACGCCGATTGCGGGCGGCAGCCTGTCTGCCTGTGCGGAGGCGTATTTCGCGCAGTCTGAACAGCTGCCGACATCGTTCAAGCTCACGTTTGGCAAATCCTCAGTGCCCGGTGGCGCGGAAAGCTGGCGTGCTGGCGGGATCATGTTGCAGGCCATGCCAAAGGCCTCACCCTCTGCCAATCCTGAGGGTGCGGCGGATGATGGTCTGACTGCGGCTTCCGATCTGATGGATGACGAAGAAGGCGAAAACTGGAACCGCGCGAACCATCTCCTGCAGACCGCAGAAGAGATGGAGATGATCGGGCCTAGCGTTCAGCCGACCGAATTGCTGATCCGTCTGTTCCACGAAGAACAGCCGCGCGTGTTTGACCCGCAACCGGTGAAGTTCGGCTGTTCGTGTTCCGAAGCCAAGGTGCGTCAATCCTTGTCGATCTATTCGGCCAAGGACATCGCACATATGACGACCGACGAAGGCATCGTCACAGCAGACTGCCAGTTCTGTGGCGCGCACTACGAATTCCAGCCAAACACGCTGGGGTTCGAAGCCACGGAAGGGCCGGATGCAAAGGCCTGAGGATCTGAATGAAAGACTGTGTCGGGCGATTGAAAACGTCCGGCACAATTCGTCCGATTTCGATTTGAATCCGGACACGGTGCTGCCTGAGGGCCGTGTTTTGAAACCAGCGGCCGTTCTGGTTGCCGTAACCGAAGACGCCCGATTGATCCTGACCAAGCGATCATCGCGGCTCAAGAACCACGCGGGCCAGATTGCCTTTGCCGGCGGGCGACAAGACGACACGGATCGGGATTTGATCCACACGGCCACGCGCGAGGCACACGAAGAGATCGGCCTCGATCCCGCGCATGTGCGGGTGCTTGGCCAGCTTCCACCCCATGAAACAGTGACCAGCTACACGGTGACGCCGATTGTCGCGATGGTCCCGCAGGGGATGCGATTTGTCCCTGAACCTGGCGAGGTTGCCGAGGTCTTTCAGGTGCCACTCGACCACATTCTTGATCCGGCGAACTATTTTGTCGAAGGCAGGCGCTGGCGCGGGCAGCAAAGGTATTACTACACTGCGCCTTACGGTCCCTATTACATTTGGGGTGCGACCGCCCGCATGTTGCGGGGTTTGGCAGAGGCGTGGACATGACAACCCTGACAGCAGATTGGCTGACGTCGCCCGCGTCCCGGGCCGTGACCGATATGCTGTCAGACGCAGGCCATCAGGTCTATTTCGTTGGCGGTTGCGTCCGCAACGCACTGATCGAACGTCCGGTTGCCGATCTTGACCTTTGCACAGATGCGCACCCGCGGAGGGTTCTGGACCTTGCAGAGAAGGCGGGCTTGAAAGCCTTTCCAACGGGCTTGGAGCACGGCACGATCACGGTGATTTCTGACCACCGCCCGTATGAGATCACGACGTTTCGCAAAGATGTGGAAACCGATGGCCGCCATGCTGTGGTGGCGTTCTCATCCGATATGGCGGATGACGCCCACCGCCGCGATTTTACGATGAACGCGCTTTACTGTGGGCCAGACGGTGTGGTGCATGATCCGGTTGGAGGATTGCCCGACCTGTTGGCGCGGCGGGTCCGGTTCATTGACGATCCGAATGCCCGCATTCAGGAAGACTATCTGCGCATCCTGCGCTTTTTCCGGTTTCACGCATGGTACGGTGATCCGAGTGGTGGCATTGATGCCGATGGGCTGGCGGCCTGCGCCGAACACGCGGATGGCCTAGACGCCCTAGCGCGTGAACGCGTCGGGACCGAGGTCTTCAAGACGATGATGGCAAAGGACCCCGCGCCGACTGTCGCGTCGATGGCGGTAAGCGGTGTTTTGATGCGGGTTTTGCCGGGTGCGGAGCCGGCGGCGCTCGCCCTCTTGGTGCACCACGAAGACACATTGGGCCGCCCGCCGCATGCCTATTCCCGCCTTGCCGCGATTTTCACCGGTGACGTCAAAGATACGCTGCGCCTGTCCAACAAGGACGCCATTGAATTCGAACGCATCCGCGACGGGGCTCGATCCGATGTCGGTGGCGCTGAGCTGAGTTATCGTCTTGGGCGTGAGCTCGCGATTGAATGTTTGATGGTGCGCGCCGCGTTGCTGGGACAGCCTGTCGACTTGGCACAGGTTGAGAAGACAAAGGATGCATGGGCCTATCAGTTCCCCGTGTCTGCGGATGATTTGATGCCGACCTATACGGGCAAAGCCCTTGGGGACCGGCTCAAACATCTTGAGGCCGCATGGATCGCGTCGGACTTCACACTGACCAAAGACGACTTGATGGGCCTGCCATGACGGCGCTTTTAGGCTTCGTTTTTCTCGGCCTCTTTTCCCCTGGCCCAAATGTCATACTGCTGACGGCCTCTGGTGCGCGGTTCGGGTTCCGCCGGACGGTGCCACACCTATTAGGTGTCGCGCTGGGCGTGGGGATCATCGCCTTTGTCACGGGGCTTGGCCTTGGCGCATTGATAACCGCCGTTCCGTCGTTGCGACTGGTGCTAACGATCATCGCCGCCCTCTGGATTTTGTGGATGGCATGGAAGCTGTGGAACGCAAAACCGCTCAGCGACGATGGCGCTGAACGTCCGTTCACGTTCATCGAAGCCGTCCTGTTCCAGTGGGTCAATCCCAAGATATGGGCGGTCGCGCTCTCTGCCTCTGCGATCGTCCAAGACCTGTCTCCGCTGATGCAAGCGTCTATGCTGGGCCTGTCGTTCTCTGGCGTGAATCTTGGCGTTTGCCTGTTCTGGAGCTACGCAGGCAGCCTGCTTTCCGCCCTGTTAGATGATCCCAAGAAATGGCAGTTCTTCATGCGCGTGATGGCCATAGCCCTCGCCGTTTTTTCAGGTTTGGTTTTCCTGTAATCCAAACAGGCCTATATGGGACATGAAAGGGCAATTTCGTGTTCCGTTTTTTCGAAAATCTCGTCGATCCTTATGTCGCCTACGAAGACGACGACACACCGCCCCAGCGGCTGTGGCCGTTTTTGCGGACCTATGTGAGACCGTTCAAACGGGTGTTCTGGGCCGCAGGCATTATGTCCGTTGTCGTCGCAGTGATCGAGATTTGGTTGATCGCCTACATGGGGCGCGTCGTTGATCTGATCGCGCCGGGGTCCGAGGGGACAGTTTGGTCTGATTATGGGTGGGAGTTTTTGGCAGTCGGGCTTTTCCTGCTGACCCTGCGCCCGATTTTGCAGGTAATCGATGTTGCTTTGCTGAACCAATCCATCGTTCCGAACTTTGGCACGATTGTCCGCTGGCGGGCGCACCGTCACGTCCTGCGGCAATCCGTTGGCTGGTTCGAGAATGATTTTGCTGGCCGCATCGCCAACCGGATCATGCAAACCCCACCCGCCGCGGGTGAGGTTGCGTTTCAGGTCTTCGATGCTGTTACCTTTGCGCTGGCTTACATCGTTGGGGCCGCCGTTCTTCTGGCTGGCGCAGACCCGCGTTTGATGATCCCGCTGTTTATCTGGCTGATCCTTTACGCGGCTTTGGTTCGGTGGACCGTGAAACGCGTGGGTCCCGCGGCCAAGGCTTCGTCAGATGCGCGGTCCGAGGTTACGGGCCGCGTTGTCGACAGCTACACCAACATTCATTCGGTCAAGATGTTCGCCCACCACGACCGTGAAATTGACTACGCCCGCGAAGCGATCGAGGCCACACGCGCCGCCCTGCAGCGGGAAATGCGGCTTTACACGATCATGGATGTCACTCTGGTTCTGCTCAACGGTCTGCTGATCGTCAGTGTGGTGGGCTGGGCGCTGTGGCTTTGGTCCGGTGGGCTGGCGTCTGCAGGTATCGTGGCGGCGGCGGCGGCACTGACCTTGCGACTGAATGCCATGACGGGCTGGATCATGTGGGCGGTGACGAACCTGTTTCAGAACCTTGGTGTCATATCGGAAGGGATGGAAACCATCGCCCAACCGGTCACGTTGGTGGATGATCCGGCCGCCAAAACACTGCAGGTCGACGGAGGCGGGATCGAAATTCAGAACCTCAGTCATCACTACGGTCGCAGCGCGGGCGGCATCGATACCCTCAGCCTTTCGATCAAACCTGGTGAAAAGGTCGGGCTGGTCGGCCGTTCCGGAACTGGCAAGTCCACTTTGGTGAAACTGCTCTTGCGGTTCTATGACGCAGAATCGGGCCGTATCCTCATCGACGGGCAAGACATCAGGGGCATCACGCAGGACAGCCTCCGCAGCAGCATTGGTATGGTCCAACAGGAAAGTGCTTTGCTGCACCGTTCCGTGCGCGACAACATTCTGTACGGCGACCCGGCAGCGTCCGAGGCTGACATGATCGCCGCTGCCAAACGTGCGCAGGCCCATGACTTCATTCTTGATCTTGAAGACGGGGAGGGGCGACGCGGGTATGACGCCCAGGTAGGCGAGCGCGGTGTGAAACTGTCGGGCGGACAGCGCCAGCGGATCACCTTGGCGCGCGTCATCCTGAAGGACGCACCAATCCTGCTTCTGGATGAGGCGACGTCAGCGCTGGATTCCGAAGTCGAGGCTGTCATCCAAGAAACCCTCGCTGACCTAATGGAAGGCAAAACTGTCATCGCGATCGCCCACAGGCTGTCTACTATTGCCCATATGGACCGGATTGTCGTGATGGATGATGGGCGGATCGTCGAAGACGGCACGCACGAGGAGCTTCTGGCCCGTGACGGCCTTTATGCATCTTTCTGGTCGCGGCAGTCCGGCGGCTTCATTGCGACGGAGGCCGCGGAATGATCACGCAAAGATACGAGGCAATCGTCCGACGTTTGGGCGATTTGATCGACAGTCAGAAACCGGCAAATGGTCCACCGCCGAAAACACTCGCGCGGTTCTTTGGTTGGGCGCTGTCGGGGGCTTGGGGTGTCATCATTCTTGCCGCCGTGATCAGTGCGACAGCAGGTGGTACCGAAGTTCTGGCGATGTACCTTCTGGGACAGGTCGTTGATATTGCCTCCTCGACCTCGCCACTTGGGGACAGCATGTTTCTTCTCGTTGGCGCGGTGCTGCTGTTGATGATCGTGCGGCCTGCCCTTTACGGCTTGTCAGCGTCGATGCAATCCATCGTGCTCGGCCCCAACCTGTTTGCGTTGGTCGTGGGGCGCATGCACCGCTGGACCCTTGGGCAGGCGGTGACCTTCTTTGACAACGATTTCGCGGGGCGGATCGCGCAAAAGCAGGTTCAGGTGTCGCGGTCCATCACCGAAGTGGTCATCGAGACCGTCAACGCCGTTCTCTACGCCTTGGCGACAGTCCTCGGGACGGCGGTTCTGGTCCTTGGTATTGATGCCCGTCTGTTGATTGTTCTTGGCGTCTGGTTCGGCAGCTATGTCCTGTTCTTGCGATTTTTCCTGCCACGGATACGCAAACGCTCGAAAGCCCGTGCCGGGGCGCAAGCCAATCTGACCGGACAGATTGTCGATACCATCACGAACATCAAAACGGTCAAGCTGTTTGCCGGCACCCGCTACGAAACTGATGCCGCACAGAATGCGATGCAGGATCTCAGGAGCCGTGCATTGGAATACGGCGAAGTCGCAACCTTGTTCCGGTTCGGCCTGATCACGTTGGCGGGGATCCTGCCGCTTGCGATGGTGGGGTTTGGCCTCGCGTGGCGGGAGGCCGGTGTGACGCCCGGTGATCTTGCTGCTGTGGGTGCGATCTCTATCCGGCTAAGCCAGATGACGGGCTGGGTCAGCTTTGTCCTTATGGCGGTCTTCAGTCACATTGGTGAGGCTGAGGACGGCATGAAGACCCTCACGCCGTCGCATCAATTGACGGACAGCGCGGATGCGAAACCACTAACCGTGGCCGATGCCAAGATCACGTTTGAGAACGTGTCGTTCCAATACGGGGGCAAGACAGGAGGCGTTGGCGGGGTAAACTTGACCATCGCTTCGGGTGAAAAGCTGGGAATTGTCGGCGCGTCGGGGGCCGGCAAATCAACGCTCGTATCGCTGCTGTTGCGGCTCTACGATCCGGAAGAGGGCACGGTCCAGATCGACGGTCAGGACATCCGACATGTCACCCAAGACAGCCTGCGTCGCGCCATTGGCATGGTCACGCAGGAAACGGCGATGTTCAACAGATCGGCCCGTGACAACATCGTCTACGGCAGACCGGACGCGACCGAAGAGATGATGATTGCGGCCGCACAGAAAGCCGAGGCGCATGACTTCATCACCGACCTTCGCGACAACACCGGTCGCACCGGCTACGACGCGCATCTGGGCGAGAGGGGCGTGAAGCTGTCAGGCGGCCAACGTCAGCGGATTGCGCTTGCCCGTGCCATGCTGAAAGACGCGCCAATCCTTGTGCTGGATGAGGCGACCTCTGCCTTGGATAGCGAGGTTGAGGCATCCATTCAGTCGGCCTTGTCCCGCGCCATGGAAGGCAAGACCGTCGTTGCAATTGCCCACAGGCTCTCCACGATTGCAGGTATGGACCGGATTATCGTACTGGAAGAAGGCCGCATCGTCGAAGACGGAACGCACGATGATCTGCTTGCCCGAAACGGGACCTACGCCCGCTATTGGAACCGCCAATCCGGCGGCTTTGTGAATACGAAAGACGCCGCAGAATAATGACGGATACTGTTGAACGGCTGACCCAAACGGGGTTGGGTCAATTGCCAGATGGATCGCTTCATGAACGGGTTTTGCCCGGTGAGGAAGTCGAGGTTGGACCAGACGGGACCGTCCGGATCGCTACGCCAGTCGCGGATCGTGTGAAACCGCCCTGCCGGCATTTCAAAAGTTGCGGCGGCTGCCTGATGCAGCACGCATCAGATGAATTTGTCGCCAACTGGAAGACGGCAATTGTCCAAAGGGCGATGGAGGCACGCCAGCTCCCGTTTCCATTCCGTTCGCTTCACACGTCCCCACCACAAAGCCGTAGGCGTGCCCGCCTGTCAGGTCGCCGCACAAAGAAGGGCGCGCTCATCGGGTTTCACGCGCGGGCATCAAACACGCTTGTCGACGTCCCCGATTGCCAGCTTTTGCTGCCGTCGATCCGCGCAGGCTTTCCCGCGTTGGAGGCTCTGACGCAGGTCGCAGCATCCCGTAAGTCCGAGGTTGGCCTGACGGTGACGGACAGCTTGGGCGGTCTGGATATTCTGGTTGAGACTGAGCGCGAACTGGACGGGCAATTGCGGATCGAGCTTGCCGCCCTTGCCGATCGGTTCGACTTGGCACGCCTCGCGTGGAACGACGACGTGGTCGTGACACGCAAAGCGCCGGATCAGCAGTTTGGTGCGGCGCGGGTTGCACCACCCGCTGGTTCGTTCTTGCAAGGAACCAGAGAGGGCGAAGCCGCTTTGGTAGGTGCGGTCGCAGGATGCGCCGATGGGGGCCGAAAGATCGTTGACCTCTTTGCAGGAGCAGGGACCTTTGCTTTGACCTTGGCT
>JAHDFG010000032.1:9663-12933 GCA_020628265.1 Pseudooctadecabacter sp.
CCGAAAGATCGTTGACCTCTTTGCAGGAGCAGGGACCTTTGCTTTGACCTTGGCTGCCAACGCAGAAGTTCATGCTGTTGAGGGGGGTGCCGAGATGCTTGCCGCGCTGGATCGTGGATGGCGACATGGGCGTGGCTTGAAGGCTGTTAGCACCGAAGCGCGGGACTTGTTTCGCAGACCGCTGGAGCCTGATGAGTTGAACGGTTTTGATATGGCGGTCATTGACCCTCCGCGCGCGGGCGCTGAGGCGCAGATCGCAACCCTCGCACGATCAAACATTGGGCGCATCGCGATGGTATCGTGCAACCCTGTCACGTTTGCCCGCGATGCCAAAGTGCTCTGCGATGCGGGCTTTGACATTCAGTGGGTTGATGTGGTGGACCAATTCCGCTGGTCATCCCATGTCGAGCTTGTGGCGTACTTCACACGGTAGTGACGCTTCGCCCTAATGGACTTCTATGAATTGGCCGGTCGATCCGGTAGGCTGACGCCAAGTATTGAGGAAAGAGTATTTCGATGATGAACCGACGCACGTTTACGAGCGTTGCAGCCTTATTTGCGCTGACCGCCTGTTCGTCCAAATTTCGGATTTACACAGGACCACCTGTGACCAGCATCGTTGTCCAGAAAGGGCAGCGACGGATGTTCTTGATGAACAACAACAGCGTTCTGGAAAGCTACGATTTTGAGCTGGGGTTCGCGCCAGTGGGTCACAAGCAGGTCGAAGGTGACGGTAAGACGCCGGAAGGTGCCTACATCATCGACCGCAAGAATCCGAACAGCAACTTCCACCTTTCGCTCGGGATTTCATATCCAAACGCGGCGGACCGTGCGCGTGCGGCTGCGCTGGGCGAATCCCCGGGCGGGGATATCTTTATCCACGGAACGCCCCGCCGGTGGCGCGGTCGTGAAGATTGGACGTGGGGCTGCTTGGCCGTCAAAGATCGCGAGATTGAAGACATCTACGCTATGGTCGATGTCGGCACGCCGATCTTCCTGTATCCCTGACGGGGTCTACTGAAGCGGCACAGGGTTTGCTTCTACGACAGCGCCCTGTCGGGTTCCGTCGGCCAAGACCAGCGTCCACCAAATCTTACCATTGCTTTCCTGAAACCAAGCGAAGCCCATCTCGTTTGCTTCAGGGTCCAGTAGAACCGCGCGGGTCGCAGGCTGACGCATCCATGCGGCCAGTGTTTCAAGCTCGGTCTCATAGGTTTCGGAAATCGTCTCGCCCGTCAGTTGACCCGTGTATCCCACGCGCCGCAGCCGTTCGAGCGGTGAAGACCCGTCAGATCCGAAATGCCAGGGCCGGTTCTGGACCGACATATCCCGCGAGTGTGTCGCGGCTGCTGCGTTCAATTGCGCATCCAGCTGGACGTTTGGCGCACCTGCGGCCTGACGCAGTGCATTCAGCCCATCGAGCATGCGAAATTGGATCTGTCCCGCGTCTTGATCGGAAATCCGATAGACTTGCGCCACAGGCAAACCATCGGGACCAATATTGGCAGGCTGACCCCCACATGCGGCCAAACCCAGACCCATTGCACCCATCAAAAACGAACGACGCAGCATTTTCGCACCCTTAGCAGTTTCATTTGCCATACTCCGACAGGCAGACCCTTTCAAACCCACATCGGCGTGAAGCAGCGCAAATACCCGCGTTTTGGGCCCAGAGCGCGGCAAATCCGCCATATAGTTGATCCGGTTTTGAGGGTTTTGCAGCTGACTGATTGAAGCTTTTGCTGCGAATTTCGCTAGGCAGATTCGCAGCGCCATTGGTTGCGGGATGTGGCAACCGGCAATTTGCGTGCTTTATCAGGTTGTAAAGGATGTCGAATACTGGCGCTTAAGTGTTGCTCATTTGACGACATTTGGTCCACTTTAGGGATGCTAACTGACTAATACCTTTGCATTCCACACCCAATCGTGGTTTGGGAGAGTGGAGGGAAGTCTTGGGTGCCCATGGCTAAATCCTCACTAACTTTGCCGTGGGCAATAAACTGGAGAATGAAAATGAAGAAATTTGCACTCGCTGCTGCTTTCGCTGGCGCTGCTTCCACTGCTTTCGCTGGCAACATGGCTGAGCCGGTCATGGAAATGGCACCTGTTGTTGTTATGGAAGAAACCGCTGGTTCCTCCTCTTCCGCAGGTCTGATCATTCCGCTGATCCTGATCGCGCTCGTTGCTGTTGCAATGAACGACTAATCTGCAGCCGCAGATTTACAGGAAAGGCCGTCCCTTTGGGGCGGCCTTTTCCTTTGTTTATAGGTTACTTCGCGATTTTCTGCGGATGCCCAGTTAGTCCAACCAACCCTTCAGGTTCCGCTGAACAATCCCTGCCAAGGCATCCATATGGGCCTCATCGTCGTTGAGGCACGGAATGTAGGTGAAGTGCTCGCCGCCCGCTTCTTCAAAGCTTTCCTTGATCTCTTCGTTGATCTCTTCCAGCGTCTCAATGCAGTCCGCCGAGAACGCAGGCGCACAAACGGCGATGTTCTTCTTGCCCGCTTCAGCCAGCCGCGCGACTTCCTCAACGGTGTAGGGCTTTAGCCATTCTTCGGGGCCGAATCGGCTTTGGAATGTGGTGACGATGTCGGTGTCAGCCCACCCCAAACGTTCTTTCAACATGCGCGTCGTTTTCTGACACTGACAATGATAGGGGTCGCCTTCCATCAAATAGCGTTGTGGAACCCCGTGGTATGAGCACACCAACACGTCGGGGCGTGTCTCCAAATCGGCATAGGCCCGTTCAATGGATTGCGCCAAGGCGTCAATGTAGGCGGTATCTTCGAAATAGGGCTCTACGATCCGTGCGATCGGTTGCCACTTCTCTTCCATCAAGGCACGGAAGAACTGGTCGTTGGCGGTGGCCGACGTCGCGCCTGCGTAGTGGGGGTAAAGCGGGAAGAACAGGATCTTCTGGCACCCTGCCTCGATCATTTCCTGCACTTTGGATTTCGTGGACGGGTTGCCGTACCGCATGCAGAAATCGACAACGACATCATCGCCGTAAACCTCGGCCATCCGCTTCTTCATGGCGGCGGTCTGGTCCTTGGTGATGGTCAGCAGCGGACTTTCGTTCGCTTCTTCGTTCCAGATGCTTTTGTACGCAGCGCCGCTGGAAAACGGACGCTTCGTCAGGATGATGAGCTGCAGCAACGGCTGCCAAATCCATGACGAATAGTCGACGACGCGCTTGTCGCTCAGGAATTCGTTCAGGTACCGGCGCATGGACCAATAGTCGGTCGCATCGGGCGTGCCGAGGTTTGC
>JAHDFG010000033.1:0-8751 GCA_020628265.1 Pseudooctadecabacter sp.
ATGACCCTGTGGTCTTTGTCAGCGGAGGGCACACCCATGCCGGATCGGAGGCGGCCCCGTTTGATGAATGGGCATTTGCCGCCACGTTAGAGACGATTCACGACGTGTCTGCTGTGGCCATTGCCAGCAAGTTTGCGACCCGCAATCCGGACCACGAAGTCCGCGCGCGCGCCTTGGTTAGAGACAGGCTCTCCGTACCTGTGACGTGCTCTCACGAGCTGAGCCAAGCGTTGGGTGGGCCAAAACGGGCGCTCACAGCCCTATTGAACGCCCGCCTGATCGGGTTGATTGACCGATTGATCGCTGCGACCGAAGACATGGTTTCACAACGGGGTATTGCGGCGCGATTGATGGTGGTTCGCGGGGACGGGGCGTTGGTTTCGGCAGATCTTGCACGGGAACGTCCGATTGAAACGATCCTGAGCGGACCCGCCGCGAGCATTGCAGGGGCGCAATGGCTGACCGGAGAGCAGCAGGCCGTCGTCAGCGATATCGGCGGCACGACAACGGACATCTGTTTGCTGCAAGACGGACGCCCGAAGATTGACCCCCAAGGCGCAAAGGTGGGGAAGTACCGCACCATGGTCGAAGCGGTCGCGATGCGCACTTTCGGGCTTGGTGGTGATAGTGAGGTGACCCTGGCTGACGGACTTGACGCTGGCGTTCACCTTGGTCCGCGCCGAGTCTACCCTGTCTCAAGGTTGGCGGCGCAGTTTCCAGATCTGGTCCATGCCGTTCTGGACCGCGCTCTGTCTGCCCCGACAGCGCAACTGGATGCGACACGATTTGTTCTGGCGCAATGGGCAACGCCTCCGATCGCCCTTGATGCGCGGGAGGCGGCTGTTGTTTCTCGTTTGGGTTCTGTTCCGGTCCCATGGGCCGAGGCTGTCCGGAACCGTGTTGAGGTTCCGGCAGTCGCACGGTTGGTCCAAAGGGGCCTTATCGGGCTTTCGGGCATCACACCAACAGATGCGACGGCTGTGTCGGGCGGTGGCATCGGGCTTGATCAGGATGCTGCTGCAAAGGCGCTCACCCTCTTGGCCAAACAACGCGCAGGCAGCGGTGATCAAATCGCCGATGCGCCCGAGACTGCGGCCAAGCTGATCATTGATCAGATGACTAAACAGACGACAGAGGCCGTATTAGAGACTGCTTTTGCCGAAGAAGGTTGGAACGACCCTGCTGCCTTGGCGCGTCATGCGCTGACGGTGGCCGGTCTGGACCAGCACAAAGAGGTCTTGAGATTGTCAGCGGGACTTGCACTGCCCTTGGTGGGTTTGGGGGCTTCTGCCGGAACCTACTATGATGCCGTGGGGGCACGGCTTGGGTGCCCTACGATCCTGCCCGCGCAGGGCGGTGTGGCCAATGCAATCGGCGCGGTTGTGGGGCAGGTGTCCCACCACGTGGATGGAAGCGTGACGAGTGGCGGCGAGGGCGCGTTTCGGGCGCATCTGCCAGACGGACCGCGCACATTCCCGTCGAAGGATGAGGCGTTGTCGGTCCTGCGAGAGGCCCTGACAGAGATCGTGACGGAACGGGCGCGCCAAGCGGGCGTTACGGACATCCGCATCGAAGAAAGCCTCGACCTGCAGGAAGCACAGGTCGAGGCTCAGGTTGTGTTCGTCGAGGCAAACATGCGGATCACCGCGCGGGGGCGTCCGCGTATCGCTGACTGATTATTCGGCCGCGTCGCGGCGGGGCAGCACCCAATCGGGCCGGATGAAGTGGCAGGTGTAGCCGTTGGGAATACGTTCCAGATAGTCCTGATGCTCTGGCTCTGCTTCCCAGAAATCACCAACTGGCTCCAGTTCCGTCACCACCTTGCCGGGCCACAGGCCCGAGGCGTCGACGTCCTTGATCGTGTCTTCGGCCACGGCTTTCTGGGCATCGTCGATATAGTAAATCGCGGAGCGATAGGACATGCCACGGTCGTTGCCCTGACGGTTGAGCGTCGTCGGGTCGTGAATCTGGAAGAAGAACTCAAGCAACCGGCGGTACGTCATCTGGTCGGGATCAAAGATGATCTCGATCCCTTCCGCATGGGTTCCGTGGTTGCGATAGGTGGCATTGGCCACATCACCGCCCGTGTATCCCACGCGCGTTGATACCACGCCGGGCAGTTTTCGGATCAGGTCCTGCATGCCCCAAAAGCATCCGCCAGCGAGTACGGCACGTTCGGTCATTCAGATGTCCTCCACTTGGTTGATGTAATCTCCATAGCCCTCGGCCTCCATATCGTCACGGTGAACGAAACGTAAGGACGCGCCGTTGATGCAGTACCGCAGTCCACCGCGGTCTTGCGGGCCGTCGGGAAAGACGTGGCCCAAGTGGCTATCGCCGTGGCTGGACCGGACCTCTGTGCGGACCATGCCAAGGGTGGTGTCGGTCAATTCCACCATATGCGCGGGCTCAATCGGTTTGGTGAAACTCGGCCAGCCGCAGCCGCTTTCGTACTTGTCGGATGATGCAAATAGCGGCTCGCCGGATACGATGTCGACGTAGATCCCCGGTTCCTTATTGTCGAGGTAGGGCCCCGTCCACGGACGTTCTGTGCCGTTCTCTTGGGTCACGTGATACTGTTCGGGCGTCAGTGTTGCGACGACGTCCATGTTCTTTTCGTACTTGGCCATGGTGTTCCCCTTTGACTGTCTTGCGTCATGATATGGGGTGGCTGCCGTGGGTTTCCAGTTTCGTTACAGTGGCTTCACCAGCGCGCGACCTAGCTTTCGGGCGCGGCACCTCCGGCCGCTGTTCGGTCTGTGATATAGGCGTCCAGCGCCTTGATCTTGTCTGGATGGCAGGGCGGCGGCGTGAAGTCCCGCAAGATGCCCTTCCATATGGCCGTGGCGCGGGTGTTGGCGTCCTCTGCACCGCGTTCTTCCCAAGTCCCGATGTTGGACCAATCCATCCCCACGGGGTCATAGAACGCAGTTTGATAGCGTTCCATCATATGGGCCGCGCCGAAGAAATGCCCGCCCGGTTCGATCTCTGCCAAGGCGGTCAGCGCGATTGCGTCCTCATCCGCTTCCGTCGCGGCACAGAGTTCGGCGAAGGTCTGCACCATGTCCATGTCGGTGATCAGCTTTTCGTAGGACACCGTGAGGCCTCCTTCGAGCCATCCGGCCGAATGGATGATCACGGAGGCCCCCGCCAGAAACGCGCCCCAGCCGCTGATCTGGGTTTCATGGGCAGCTTGCGCGTCGTTGATGTTGGCCGCGGACCCAGCCGCACAGCGCCATGGGAGGCCCAGTTTGCGGGCGAGTTGTCCCGCGCCAAGCGACGCCTTTACCTGTTCAGGTGTGCCAAAGGCGGGCGCGCCGGTTTTCATGTCTACGTTGCTGGTGAAAGTCCCGTAGGTCATCGGCGCACCAGGGTTGGCGATTTGGCCTAGGGTGATCGCGGCCATTGCTTCGGCGTGGCTGAGGGTTAGGGCACCGGCAACGGTCACGGGGGCCATGGCGCCCATCAGTGTGAACGGCGTGATGATCGACACTTGCCCCGCGCGGGCAAAGTCGATGATGCCTTGCGCCATGGGGATATCCAATTGGCGGGGCGAGTTGGTGTTGATGATTGTGTAGCAGTAGCTGGCGGAGGCAAATTCAGTGTCTGTTATGCCGCGAAACGCCTTTAGCATCTCAAAGCTTTCGCGGACCTGCGGGGTCCCGCGTGAGAAGACGAAGGGGATTTTGTCCGAGTTCACAAGCTGTCCGCGCATCATCGCGTAATGCCGCAGATGCATTGGCACGTCTTGGGGTTCCACCAGCGGCGGGATCATGTGCAGAGCGTCGAAATGATGGGTCAGTTGGATGAGTTCATTGAAGTCATCAATGGTGCCCGCACGGCGACCCCGTTCGAGGTCCGTGCAATGGGGGCAGCCCGCACCAGGTTGAAAGATGAGCGACCCGAGTTCAAGCGTGATGTCCCGATCAGCTGACCCACCCTTCAGCAGCAATGACTTTGGCGCCATTGCCACACGATCCTCGACAAGGGTGCGGGGCAGGTAGACCATCTCGCCCTCCACGCGTGCGCCTGCGTTCTCGAAAAGGGCGCGGGCTTCGGGAAGCAGAACCTTGATTCCTAAGCGGCCCAGTACGTCGAGGGCCGCGTCGTGGATGGCGTCGATACGGTCATCAGGGAAGGCTGGCAAGGGCGGGAAGGGGTTGCGCAGGGTCTTGTAATTGACCTTACGCGCGACCTCCGCCTGACCGCGTGCCTTTCGTCCCTGACGCCTGCTCATCCCCGCATGGCCTTGCCTTCTGGATCATAGGGGGACGGGGCAAGGACCTTGGCCTGCCGTTCGATGCCCACGACATGGACGCTTAGGTCTGTGCCTTCGGCGGCGAAGTCTTTGTCGACCATGGCCATCGCGATGGATTGACCGACGGTATAGCCATAGGCCCCCGACGTCGTGAAGCCCACACGTTTGCCGTTCGCCCATACCGGTTCATAGCCGGAACAATCCGCATTGGGGCTATCAAGGCCAAGGGTCACGAGCACCTGGTCTGCGCCCGTATCCCGTTCCTTCATCGCGGCCTCTCGCCCGATGAAGTCAGGTTTTTGCCAGTCGATCCAGCGGTCCATGCCCGTCATGGCGGCGGTGCGGTCTTGGGTGAACTCAGCGGACCAGATGCCGTAGGATTTCTCGATCCGCAGGGAGAGCAGCGCGTTAAAGCCTATCTCTTTGATCCCGTGGTTTGCACCGGCCTTTAGCAGCATGCGGCGCAGGGCAATGTGCTCGTTGGCGCGACAGTGGATTTCGTAGCCATGTTCGCCCGTAACAGACAGTCGCCCGACTTTGCAGCGCAGCAAGCCAAGGTCATAGGTGCCGCAGCCCATGAAGGGCAGGTTCAGGTCCGGCTGTAGCTTTTGCATGATCGCCTTGGCATTCGGCCCCTGCACAGAGAACCCGCAGACATCGTCAGACAGGTCACGAAGGATCATGTTCGGGCCTTCATGATCCGCGAACCAGCGTTTGTGCCACTGGCGCAGGTAGTAGGACCCCATGATCCACCACGTGCCGTCGCCCCAATTGAATAGGGTCAGGTCGCCTTTCAACTTGCCTTCGGGAGATAGCATCACGGCCAGTCGTGCGCGGCCCGGTTTGGGGAGCTTCGTGGCAAAAATAGTCTCTAACCAAGCCTCAGCGCCCGGTCCGTAAACCTCAAACCGGCTGAAGCCTGTGATGTCCAAAAGGCCCGCGGCCTCGCGCACGGCTTTGCATTCGGCCTCCACAAACGGTGCCGCGTCGGAGCGGTTGAGGGACGGTGTTTCGACGAAGTCTTCGGGTGCGAAGTAAAGTGGCGTTTCCAGACCCCACGAACACCCCCAGCGCGCGCCTGCCTCTGTCATCGCGTCATGAGCGGGTGCCATGCGCAGGGGCCGACCGGCGGGGAGTTGTTCGTTCGGATAGGTCATCACGAACCGGCGGGAATAGAACTGGCCGGTCGTCTGTTTGATGTATTCCTTGTTGGAATGCTGCGGGCCGTAACGGGCGATGTCCATGGACCATGCGTCTGTCTCGGTATCGCCGTGGATCATCCATTCGGCCAGCGCCTTGCCGACGCCGCCGCCCTGAAGGAAGCCCGCCATCACCCCACACGCGAGCCAATAGTTCGGCACGCTTTCAACGGGTCCTACGAGCGGGTTGCCATCAGGCGAGAAGGTGAAGGCGCCGTTGACCCAATCGCTGATGCCCACGTTGTTCAGATCGGGGTAGCGTTCGAACGCCAGCATCAATTCGTTCTCGATGCGGTCGGTGTCCTCCTGAAGCAGCTCGATGCCGTAGTTCCACGGCGCGCCATCCATCATCCAGTGTTCGTGGTTCACCTCATAAATGCCGACAAGGATGCCCTTCTTGTCTTGCCGCATATAGGTGAAGCCTTCGAGATCCACAGTCATCGGAACCTCAAAGTCGATCTGTTCCAACGCTGGGATCGTTTCGGTCAGGAAGTAATGGTGCGACAGGGGGGAGACCGGCAGATCCAGCCCGACCATGCGGCCACACTGCTTGGCCCACAATCCGCCTGCGTTGACGACGTGTTCGGCTTTGATCGTGCCCTTCTCGGTCACGACCTCCCAATGGTCCCCTTTCCAGTGCAGTTCTTCGACCTTGTTGTGTTCGATGATGTCGGCACCGCGCTTCTTTGCGGCACGGGCATAGGCGTGGACGGTGCCGGTGGTGTCGACATAGCCCTCACGGTCGGCCCAAAGGCCGCCGATGATGCCGTCCGTGTTGATGATCGGGCACTTTTCCTTGATTTCATCCACACCCATCAGGTGGCAGTCTTCGATGCCAATGGTCTGGAAGGTCCGGTATGCGCCCTGCAGCCATTCCCACCGGTTCGGATCGCAGGCGACCGTGATGCCGCCTGTCATGTGCAGGCCGATGTCGATGCCGGATTCCGCCTCGACCTCGGACAGAAGGTCGATGGTATAGGCCTGAAGGGCGGCCATGTTGGGGTCCGCATTCAGGGCGTGAATGCCGCCCGCCGCGTGCCATGACGAACCGGCCGTCAACACGTTACGTTCCACGAGCGCGACGTCCGTCCAGCCGAATTTCGCAAGGTGGTACAGTACCGAGGCGCCAACGACGCCACCCCCGATGACAACTACGCGGTATTGGTCCTTCATGGTGCCCTCCTTCTGCTCCGTTGACGAGACCAAGCGGCGCGCATGTTGTCTACCGTCAAAAGCGACATCCTTTGTCGGGAACGAGTGGCGGGCAATTGCCTTCGAATTGCCTGCATACCGTTGTTTTTGTGTCATTGGGTCGCGTCAGACCCGTGTTGGGTTTTGACTTGGTCGGACGATTACGATTCTATTCCGCCAACAGATTTGCAGAATTGGAGAGCGCGATGCGCTTGTCAGTGACATTTGAGAATACCGAAGGAACGCCAAACGGTCGGGGTCCTGTTCAGGTTGGATGGTTCCTGAACGAACAGAAGGGCGGGATCATTTACGATCCGCCGGAGCGGGTCCGTTCGGTCGAGATGAACCGCGAGCATGCGAAATCCGCGTCGCGGTGCCCGGCGGTGATCAACATGGAAAGCCGGTATTTCATGGTGAAATGCCCGTTCGATATCCACATCGGTTTCGCGCGCGATAACGACGGAAAGGGCGTTTTGCGCAATCTGGCTGGCACCCAATCTGCTGTGCGGGCCAGCAAGCTGGGAGAGAAGCTGCATCTGACGAATGAGGTTGAATGGCGCACCAAGGGTGTGCCGACGATCCAGCTGTCCCTTCCTTACGTCTTCATCTCGGACGAGCCGGTCTACATGAGCCAGATCAGCCCGTTCATGCACTACAACCGTGATCCGCTTCCGGGCACGATTTTTGGCGGCCGCTTCCCGATCAATGTCTGGCCGCGCCCTTTGATGTGGGCGTTCGAATGGCATGAGCCGGAAAAGCCTATCAAGATCAAACGTGGCGATCCCCTGTTTTATGCCACGTTCGAGACCGTATCGCCCGAACGCAGCGTCGTCGTCACCGAGACGGAAGTGACGCCCGAGCTGAATGACTACATGGAACTGATCTCGGGCGCGGTGAACTACGTGAACCAGACGTTCTCCCTGTTTGAGGCCGCTGAAGAGCGCCGCCCCGAAACCCTGCTGAAGCCGATCGCCCGCAAGCGGGACAAGGAATAATCCATGCAAAAGGATCAGCGGGCGTCGTTGCGGGCGCAGTCTGTAAACGCGCACAAGGCCGGTCAATTGGACGAAGCGCTCAAGGGGTATGCGCTTTATCTTGCGCGATATCCCGACGACGCGGGGATATGGACGAACTTGGGTGCGCTTTACCGGTCCACGGCCCGCCACGATATGGCGCGGATCGCTCAGGCGCGGGCCTATGCGCTGAACCCCGAAGACACGGGCGTCTTGAACAACTACGCCAATATCCTCTCGGATTTGGGGGAGTACGAGCGGTCCATCGAATTGCGACAGACATCGCTTGAGAAAGATCCATCTTACGTCATGCACCACGCAATGATTGGCCGGTGTTATCGCGGGATGGGGCGGTATCAAGAGGCGATTGACTACCTGACCCCGCGCGTCACCGAATTTCCGCAAGAGCCCGAGATCAAGCTACAACTGGCTTTCGCGCAGCTTGGCGCGCGCAAGTATGGGCCCGCGTTCCGGAACTATGATGCACGGTGGCATACGGGCGAAATTGAACTGCCCGATGTACCCTTCACCCGCTGGACGGACGGCATGTCGGTCGATGGCAAGACCTTGTTGATCCTGCCCGAACAGGGGTTCGGTGATATGGTTTTGCTGGCCCGTTTCATTCCCTTGGTGGCCAAGATGGGCGCGCGCGTCCGGTTGGTGGCCAAGAAGCCCCTTATCCGGTTGTTGAACGGCATCGAGGGGGTCGAATGGATCGGTGAAGGGGCGTCCAAGTCCGACCCGATTGATTTGTGGATCACCCTCATGGACCTGCCCAAGCTGGTTTATGGGGCCGAGGAAGACGGAACTGTTCCTCCTCCCGCGTCTCTGACCATCCCGCCAGATTCAGCAGACCGTGCAAAAATCGTCACGGCGCAGCATCAAAAGATGTTCAAGGTGGGCGTCGTCTGGTCAGGGTCTGCAACATACAAGGGCAACAACTTCCGCTCCTTTACCCATCGGGAATTCCTGCCCATGGCGTCCGTACCGGGTGTGCAGCTGTTTTCGCTCTATAAGGGGCCGTTCCTTGAGGCCTATCAGGCAGACGGGACATCCGCACTGATCCTCGATACGGCCAGCACGGATCGGG
>JAHDFG010000033.1:8851-11195 GCA_020628265.1 Pseudooctadecabacter sp.
TATCAGGCAGACGGGACATCCGCACTGATCCTCGATACGGCCAGCACGGATCGGGATTTTGCCGATTGTGCTGCAACGATGAAAGAAATGGACCTGATCATCACGTCCGACACCGCCACTGCGCATATCGCCGGATCACTTGGTGTGCCGGTGTGGGTGATGCTCCATTGGGATTCCTTCTGGGTCTATCGTCACGACGGAGACGAGACGCCATGGTATCCTTCCATGCGATTGTTCCGGCAGCCCAAACCACAAGACTGGGCGTCCGCGTTTGATGCGGCATTGGCTGCACTGATTAAAGAGGTTGATAAAAATGGCTGACCATATCCTTGTCCCGACGGCCCCGGGTGAGTTGATCGACAAGCTGACGATCCTGCGCTTGAAGGAAGAACGGATCGACGACGCGGCGAAGGTCGCAAACGTAAAAGTCGAAAAAGCTGCTTTGATGGAGACCGCCAAGGCGCACGTCCCCTCCTCGGCTGAATTGGAGGCGCTGTGGGAAGAGCTGTACGGGATCAACGCCGATCTTTGGGTGATCGAGGACGACATCCGCGCCTGTGAAGCGGCCAAGGATTTCGGGGATGAGTTCATCCGGCTGGCCCGCGCGGTCTACATCACCAACGATCGCCGCGCCGAGGTGAAGAAGAAGATCAACCTCTTGCTTGGTTCCGCGCTCATTGAGGAAAAGTCATACGTGGATCACGGGGTCACATCATGACCGATGCCGTAATCCAAGCGCGCAAACTGCTGGCGGCCGAGGGCCAGAAAGTCGCCAAACAGTTGGAAGGCATCCGGAACCGCGGGCGGGCACCCTTGGTGCGCAGGCTCCACGAAGTGCGGCAGATGTTGCACACAACCTATCCCTACACCTCGCAAGCGGGACAGGATTACATCGTCGATCAGGCGATGAAGGGCAAACGGGGCGGGACCTTTGTGGACGTTGGTGGATACGACGGCGTGACCGGATCAAACACCTACTATCTTGAGACCCATCGCGGCTGGACCGGAGCCTTGGTCGAACCTGTTCCCGCCCAACTTGCGAAAGCGCAGGCTGCGCGGACATGTCCCTGCCTTGGTCTTGCCGTCGCCGCGCAGGAAGGTGAGGCCGAATTTATCGAGATTTCCGAAGGCTATACGCAAATGAGCGGGTTGGCCGAAACCTATGATGCGGGCCTGTTGGAAACCGTGCGTAAGGACACTCGCCATAAGGAGAACACCCTCAAGGTGAAGACACAGACCTTGTCCGGTATCCTGAACGACTGCGGTATTCCGAACCCTGACTTTATCTCTCTTGATATCGAGGGCGGAGAGATCGCCTGCCTCAAGGCGTTCCCGTTCGCCGAACATGACGTGAAGATGTGGTCGATTGAAAACAACACCGGAACGCCCGAGATCAAGCAAATCATGGAAGCCAATGGCTACGATCTGATCGAGTTCTGCGGACCTGATGAGATGTATTTTAAGCGTTCGTCATAAGCTGACCACATTTCGATCACAGCGCAGCTATGTGCTGAAACTAGGTCTCCTCCGACGATTGTACTGGAGTGGACCATGGCTGATAGATCGAACGCACCCGTCATTATCAAACGCAAAAAGGTGGTGGGCGGACACGGGCACCATGGTGGCGCATGGAAGGTCGCCTATGCGGACTTTGTGACCGCGATGATGGCGTTCTTTCTGCTGATGTGGCTGCTTAACGCGACCACCGAACAACAGCGAAAGGGCATCGCGGACTATTTCTCACCCACGGTGCCGGTCAATCGCGTCTCTGGTGGTGGCGAGGGTATGTTCGGAGGAACAAACATCATGACCGACGATGTGCTGGCCAATGACGGAAACGGCCAGACAGGGGGCATTCCATCAATCGGAGAATCTCCCGGTGCATTCGAGAACGCCGCCGAGGTTGCTGCGCTGCAGGACGTTGAACAGGTATTGCTGGGCCTTGGGGGCGAAAGCCTGATCCAGCAAGAAGCATTGCGGCACGTGGTGACCCGCCTCACTGATGAAGGCCTTACCATCGAGGTTTTTGCCCGCGAAAATGCGCCGTTGTTTCTTGATGATGGTGTGACACCGATGCCGGTCTTGGTGGAACTCACTGAAATGTTCGCGCGGGTTTTTGATCTCGTCACCAACCCCGTCGCCGTTGAGGGCCACACCCGCAGCGCGCCTGTTGTGGCCCTTGGCCGCCCGGTTTGGGACATCTCGACAGGCCGCGCGGAAGCTGTGCGGATGTTGCTGGAGGACGGCGGTGTCGACCCTGAGAGGATCGCACGAATGACAGGGCACGGGGATCGCGATCTGGTACATCAGGACGCTCTTTCCGTCCGGAACAACAGGATCGAGA
>JAHDFG010000033.1:11295-12889 GCA_020628265.1 Pseudooctadecabacter sp.
GATCGCGATCTGGTACATCAGGACGCTCTTTCCGTCCGGAACAACAGGATCGAGATCACCCTGCTTCGGACGGCGAACACCAGAAACTGATTGGCATTTTATCTATTAGCCGGTCGTTAAGGCGGAAAGGCTAGGTCTGGGGAAAGTTCGTTGATCCTTGCGGCAGAAAGGCCAAGCTTTATGACGATTTCATCTTCCTTGAACTCCGGCGTGGCGGGGCTCGCCTCCAACGCAAGCCGGTTGGCAACTATTTCCGACAATATCGCCAACTCTTCGACTTATGGCTACAAACGTGCCGTCGTCGATTTCCATTCGATGGTAATCGATAGTGGCACAGGGTCGTATTCTGCAGGTGGTGTCAGGATCACGTCCCAACGCTTGATTGATGAACGGGGGTCTTTGGTTGCAACCAGCAACGCAACCGACCTCGCGGTCCGGGGGCAGGGCATGCTGCCTGTGACGCGCGAGAATGCGGTCGGCGTCGGTAACACAGATGATTTCCCGCTGCGATTGACAACCACGGGGTCGTTCCGTGCGGATGCAGATGGCTTTCTGAGAACGGAAAGTGGCCTTGTTTTGCTAGGGTGGCCAGCAGATTCAAACGGTCAAATCCCGACCTACCCACGAGACAGTTCAACCGGACTGGAACCCATCCAGGTCAACACAAACCAGTTTACCTCCGACCCGACCACATCCATCAAGCTCGCTGTAAATCTGCCAGCGGTTGAGACGGAAGCAGGGGCTTCAGGTGATGCAGAGGCATTGTCAGTCGAATATTTTGACAACCTCGGCACACCCGAAAATCTGGAGCTTCGGTTCGTGCCGTCGGTGCCCGCAAGCGGCGCATCGAACACATGGACAATGCTGATCGAAGACAGTGCCAGCGGCGGTGCCGTCGTCGGCGAATACACGTTGGTTTTCGATGATACGCCAGGGTTGGGCGGGCGCCTTCTGTCCGTTACCGATACGACCGGCGGACCCTACGATCCTGCAGAAGGGACCATTAGCGTCGGTGCCGCTGGCGGTCCTATTGATATCGATATCGGCCTGATCGGTGAACCTGGAGGGCTGAGCCAGCTTTCAGGTTCGTTCTCGCCTGTTTCAGTGACGAAGGATGGCTCCCCAGTTGGCAGCATGACGTCGGTCGAAGTCGATGAGAACGGGTTTGTCCGTGCTTTCTTTGATACGGGCATCTCTCGAACGATCTATCAGGTTCCGCTCGTCGCCGTGCAAAACACCAATGGCCTCGAGACCCACGACCGGCAAAGTTACTCGGTGACGCCGGAAAGTGGCCAGTACTTCCTGTGGGACGCTGGTGATGGCCCTACCGGCGATATCGTTAGCTTTGCACGGGAAGAATCTGCGACTGATGTCGCCGGCGAATTGACGCAATTGATCCAGACCCAACGGGCCTATTCCTCGAATGCGAAGGTCATTCAGACCGTGGATGAGATGTTGCAGGAAACAACAAATATCAAACGTTAACCAAAGGTAGATTGCGATGAGTATCTCCCATTCCCTTTCGAACGCGCTTTCAGGAATGACAGCGGCCTCCCGCATGGCCGAAGTCGTATCGTCGAATGTCGCGAACTCG
>JAHDFG010000034.1:0-2595 GCA_020628265.1 Pseudooctadecabacter sp.
CGTCGGCGTCAGCCGAGCGGCTCCGTCGTCACGTCGTGATCATACAGCCAGGACATCCGGTTCAGGAAGGCGTTCGGCGCAATTTTTCCGATTGTTTTCAATCCTAAATGCGCCGTTCTTCGTGCAATCCCATCCAGATGGTAATTCCGCGCATTGGCATTGGCCGCCTCAATCGCCCGCGTCACCCGCGGTTTGCGCAGGCCTTCATAGGTCTTTAACGCGGACGTGATATTCACGGCCGCATCACAGCAGCGCGCCAAGAGAAACGCATCCTCAATCGCAAGATTCGCGCCTTGCGCCAAAAACGGCAAAGTCGGATGCACCGCGTCGCCCAGCAGCGCGATCCGGTCTGTGTGCCAGCGGTCCGCAACCTCGTGCCGGAACAGCCCCCACAACATCGGCTTGTGGACATGGGACAGGATCTTCTGGACCTCCGGCGCGAAGTCCGTAAAGGCCGCCCTCAGGTTCTCGGGGTCGTCAGGGTGGGACCAACCCTCTGCGGCCCATTCCGTGCGTTCCTGCACGGCGACAATGTTCAAAACGTCCCCTTGCAACGGGTAGGTCACAATGTGCCGCCCCGGCCCCATCCAGATGTGCGCCTCGGGGGCAGCGCCCTTGATACTCACCACAGCCCGCCACGCCACCTGTCCCGTGAACTTTGGCTCCGGCGCAACACCAACAAAAGACCGCACGACCGAATGAATCCCATCCGCCCCCACACACAGGTCGGACGTGAACGCGCCTTGCGGAGTTTGCAGAACCCCATCGGGCGACACCGACGTCACCGGCGCATCCAGATAAATCTTGGCGCCCGCGTCCTGTGCCGCCTTCCCGATCAAGTCGATCAGGGCCGCGCGGTGGTAAAACCTGTACCGCGGCGCAAAACCCGACAGATCGAACCGTGTCACCGGATAGCCTGTCAGCCCGTCCGTGGGCACAACTGCATCTGCCGCCAACCCGAACGCCTCCATCTGCGCATCCAGTCCCAAAGCGGACAGCGCACGTGCGCCATTGGGCGTGATCTGGATGCCGGCACCGACCTCGGATATCTCGCCTGCCCTTTCAAACACCTCCACCTGCGCGCCGGCCCGCGCAAAGGCCAGTGCCGCCGTCAGCCCGCCGATCCCTGCGCCCACGATCGCCACGCGCTTTCCGCGCATGTGGCCTGTCATCTCATCAGGTGTCTGCATCTGAACCGTCCAAAGAAAAACGCGACGCCCCTTAGGCCGCCGCGTTCTGATCTATCACATTGTCCGCGCAAGGTTAGTCGTCGCGGTGCACTTTCTCACGGCGCTCATGACGCTCTTGCGCCTCAAGGCTCATGGTGGCGATGGGGCGGGCATCGAGACGCTTGAGCGAAATGGGCTCCCCCGTCACGTCACAATAGCCGTATTCGCCCTCGTCGATCCGGCGCAGGGCAGAATCAATCTTAGCCACCAACTTGCGCTCACGGTCGCGGGTCCGCAACTCCAACGCGCGGTCCGTTTCCTCGGACGCGCGATCAGCAACGTCGGGAATGTTGCGGGTGCCGTCTTTCATCGCCTCGATCGTGTCGCGGCTGTCTTCCAGAATATCCGCTTTCCACGCCAGCAACTTGCGCCGGAAATACTCCAGCTGCTTGTCATTCATGAATGGTTCGTCTTCCGCCGGCTTATAATCGTCCGGCAAAAATGCTTCGGCTTTCATGTGCGCTCCCTTATCAGCAGGCGCCGCGACGTTGTCTGGCTTTTCTGACATGTCGTGACCCTCCTTTGCGCCTGCATTACTACCTCAGACAGGCAGTGTCACCCCCTGTTAGCGCCCAATGTTTCAAGGCTTGTGGGCATTGTTACGCGTGATACCGTCCGCCGAGATTCGGACAATAGTAAGGCGAGGCAACATGCAGTTCACTGGCACCGACAGTTACGTGGCAACCGACGATCTGACCGTCGCAGTTAACGCCGCTGTGACCCTTGAGCGGCCCTTGCTGGTCAAAGGTGAGCCGGGCACCGGCAAGACAGAACTTGCCCGACAAGTGAGTGCCGCACTTGGCCTGCCGATGATCGAATGGAACATCAAATCCACCACCAAGGCGCAGCAGGGCCTTTATGAATACGATGCCGTCAGCCGCCTTCGAGATAGCCAGCTGGGTGACGAAAAAGTCAATGATGTCAGCAACTACATCAAGAAGGGCAAGCTG
This sequence comes from Pseudooctadecabacter sp., assembly GCA_020628265.1. Taxonomy (GTDB): domain Bacteria; phylum Pseudomonadota; class Alphaproteobacteria; order Rhodobacterales; family Rhodobacteraceae; genus Octadecabacter. The sequence continues at coordinate 2,180 of JAHDFG010000034.1, forward strand.
TGGCAGTCGTTTGAGGCCGAGGGCCGCGTGGTCCTGCTGATCGATGAGATCGACAAGGCGGACATCGAGTTTCCGAACGATCTGTTGCAGGAACTCGACCGGATGGAATTCCACGTCTATGAGACCGGAGAGACCATTGCCGCCCGCCAGCGGCCCATCGTCATCATCACATCCAATAACGAAAAAGAACTGCCTGACGCCTTCCTGCGGCGCTGCTTTTTCCACTACATCCGGTTCCCCGACATGGACACGATGCGCAAGATCGTTGAGGTCCACCACCCCGGCATAAAGGACGCATTGCTGACCACTGCGCTCACGCAATTTTATGAGATCCGTGAACAGCAGGGGCTGAAAAAGAAGCCGAGCACGTCCGAAGTGCTGGATTGGCTCAAGCTGCTTCTGGCCGAGGATCTGAC
>JAHDFG010000034.1:2695-5936 GCA_020628265.1 Pseudooctadecabacter sp.
CGAGCACGTCCGAAGTGCTGGATTGGCTCAAGCTGCTTCTGGCCGAGGATCTGACGGCAGAAGACCTCAAGACGGACGGTGCCTCGGCCCTTCCCAAGCTGCATGGCGCGTTGCTGAAGAACGAACAGGACGTCCATTTGTTTGAACGTCTGGCCTTCATGGCACGTGGCGGACGCTAGGCGCCCCCAACATGTTGTGGCTGATTGAAGATCACCCACTAACCTATTGAGTCTTTTGAATCACACCCGCCCTGCAATTCCGCATGGGCGCAATATTTGCGGTGAAATGGGGCTGCACTCTCCTCTTTAATTGTCTTGTCCGATGCACGGGTCGCGGAATTGCCCAATTCTGCCCCAACTCGGGCCTCAGTCGGCTGGCAGGTTGCCGTCTGAGCTAAAAGGAGAGCAGAGTTGACCAAGGCAAAAATGCCGGTCGCCATGCACCATACGCCAAGAGGCAAAAATGCCCGGGCGGGACAGGTGTGGACCGAAGAACTGACCTTTATCAAGGCCAGCGCGGACTGCGTTGATCCTACTGGTATGGACCCTTATGCCCCGTCAGGTCGTCCCCCGTTCGGGAGGACGCCATGAACCGGACATTCCGCCGCCTGCTGGCCATCTCGATCATGTTCATGACCGCCTGTACGCCTGTTCCGCAGGCCAACATGGCCCCGACGATTCCGACCCGTACCATGGGATTGCAGGACGCCCTGCCGCCGATGCAGCGTTTTGCGGGCGACCGTGTGACGACGCCGACGCGGTCCAACCGCGAGATCGGCAAGGACTTCATGGACCTCAGCTTTCGCATGGAAAGCGGACGTCCCGTGCCCCGCTTTACACGGTTCGAGGCCCCGATTTCCGTCCGCGTGACGGGCGACATCCCGCCCAGCCTGACGCCTGATCTACGCGCGCTGCTGGGACGTCTGCGCAACGAGGCAGGCATCGACATCTTCATGACAGGTGCGGCGACAGCCTCAATCACGGTCGAGGCGATTCCGCGCCGCGTGTTGAACGACGCCGTGCCCCGTGCCGCCTGTTTCGTGGTGCCGCGCGTGTCGTCATGGGAAGAATTCAAGACCGTCCGCCGGACCCCGACTGTGGACTGGACCACGCTGGAACGTCGCGACCGCGCCGCCGTGTTCGTGCCATCAGACGTGGCCCCGCAGGAAATCCGCGACTGCCTGCATGAGGAACTGGCACAGGCGCTTGGGCCGCTCAACGACCTTTACCGTCTGTCCGATTCCGTCTTCAACGATGACAACATCCACGCGGTGCTGACGTCTTTCGACATGCTGATCCTGCGGGCCTATTATGACCCCGCCCTGCGCAACGGCATGTCCCGCGGCGAAGTGGCCGCCCGCCTTGGCCCCGTTCTTTCCCGCCTGAACCCTGCTGGAGAAAGCCGTCCTGCACGTCCGCAAAATGACACAACCCGCGACTGGATCGACAATATCGAGGTTGCCCTGACCGCAGGCTCCTCCCCCCAACGACGCCGCAACGCAGCCCTTCAGGCCGTCAGCATGGCAAGCGCCTTCAACTGGTCCGGCCCGCGCGACGGTTTCGCCCACTACGCCTTTGGCCGTCTGAACGTGGGCTACGATAGTGACATCGCGCTGGCCTCGTTCCGCGAAGCGCTCAACATCTACAACCGGTCGCCTGAAACCCGCCTGCATGCCGCCCACGTGTCCGTGCAACTGGCCGCCTTCGCGCTGTCAGCCGGTGACGGGCAGAACGTTCTGAACCTTGTGGAAAGCGCGATGCCCATCGCCGCAGCCCATGAAAACGCAGCCCTTCTGGCGACGCTGATGATGTTCAAAGCCGAAGCGCTCGAGATGCTGGGGAACCGCGATGCTGCGACAGCCGTGCGCATGGACTCTCTGGGTTGGGCGCGATACGGCTTCGGAGCGGACGATCAAGTCCGCGCGCGCCTGCGCGAAATTGCATCACTAAACCCACTCAAAGGGATCTGACCCATGATACTACCTCTCGGCGGCCTTCTGATCGGAGCACTGCTGGGGGCGTTTCGGGCCAAGCAGCGCGGCGGAAAGCGGGCTGATATGGCGCAATGGGCAGCCGTCTTTGGCATGATCGGTGGGGTGATCGGCATGTTCGCGTTGGTCATCATCTCGCGCATGTACGGCTGATGTTCCTGCCCTTCTTTGACCAGCTCCGCCGTGGCGGCGTTCCGGTCTCATTGCGCGAATACCTGACGTTTCTTGAAGGCATGTCGCGCGGCCTTGCCACCTATGACATCGACGCCTTCTACTATCTGGCCCGCACGTCCATGGTGAAGGACGAACGCAACATCGACAAATTCGACCGCGCCTTTGCGGCCAGCTTCGAAGGCCTCGAGGGGATCACCGCCGATCAAGTGCTGGAGGCCGTGGATATCCCGCAAGAGTGGCTTGAGAAGATGGCTGAAAAGCATCTTAGCGACGCGGAAAAGGCCGAGATCGAGGCCTTGGGCGGGTTCGACAAGCTGATGGAGACCCTCAAGAAACGGCTTGAGGAACAAAAGGGCCGTCACCAAGGCGGCAGCAAATGGGTCGGGACAGCCGGAACCTCCCCCTTTGGCGCCTACGGCTACAACCCCGAAGGCGTGCGCATCGGTCAGGACAAAAGCCGCCACCAGCGCGCGGTGAAGGTCTGGGACAAACGCGAATTCCGCAATCTTGATGACACAGTCGAAATAGGCACCCGCAACATCAAGGTCGCCCTGAAACGGCTTCGCAAATGGGCCCGCGACGGGGCCGCGGATGAGCTTGATCTCGATGGCACGATCAAGGCAACGGCGGAAAACGGCTATCTGGACGTACAAACAAGACCGGAGCGGCGAAATGCTGTGAAGGTTCTGTTGTTTCTAGACGTGGGCGGTTCGATGGACCCGCATATCAAACTGGTGGAAGAGTTGTTCTCGGCGGCGAAATCTGAATTAAAGCACCTTGAACACTTCTACTTCCACAATTGCCTCTACGAAGGCGTGTGGCGCGACAACCGCCGCCGTTGGGACGCCCAGACCCCGACGTGGGAGGTCCTGCGCACTTATGGCCCCGACTACAAATGCATCTTCGTGGGTGATGCGTCCATGTCCCCTTATGAGGTCGCCTACCCCGGCGGTGCGAATGAACACTGGAACGAAGAGGCCGGACAGGTCTGGCTCGAACGCGCCCGCGACCAATGGGCCTCGCATCTGTGGCTGAACCCCCTGCCCGAACGCTATTGGCGCTACACCCAAAGCGTGC
>JAHDFG010000034.1:6036-9066 GCA_020628265.1 Pseudooctadecabacter sp.
CATCTGTGGCTGAACCCCCTGCCCGAACGCTATTGGCGCTACACCCAAAGCGTGCAGATGATCCAAGCCATCTTCGGCGCGGACCGCATGGTGCCCATGACCCTCGAAGGGATCGAGCGTGGCATGAAGGTGCTGACGTGAAGACCCTCAAACATCTTTGGGCACATCACAAGATTGCTTTGACAGCCTTCGTTCTTGCCTGCGGCGCGGTCCTGTACTTCGGCTTTACGACACTGGCCTCGGCCATCTACTGGATGGATCCGGCCCATCAGGATCAGGCGCTCGCCGATTGGATGACGCCCCGCTACGTGGCCCAGTCCTACCAATTGCCCCGCGACATCATCGAAGATGTGTTCATGCTCGAACGCGGCGTCGATCCGCCCCGCATGCGCCTTGGCCAGATCGCCGAGAACAACAGCATGACCATGGACGACCTGCAAACGCGGCTGGATGCAGCCCATGCGGCGTTCGAAGCCGCACAAGAGGTCAAGCGCGATGAGTGAGCTGGCCCTGTCACTGGTCGCAGACTACGGTGTTCGGATCGTCTTCGCGGTCACCTTCCTCAGCTGTCTGGCAGTGCCCGTCCCCTCGTCTTTGTTGATGATGGCCGCAGGCGGATTTGCCGCTGCAGGTGACCTCTATCTTGCGACCGTGGGGCTTGCCGCCTTTACGGGCGCAGTTCTGGGCGACAACACGGGCTACTGGATCGCCCGCCGCCTTGGTGCCCGAGCCGCAGACTGGATCGACAGAAACGCCAAACGGGCCGCGCTGAAAGCGCGGGCAGGCGCGATTTTAGACAGACGGGGTGGCGTATCGGTGTTCCTGACCTGCTGGCTCTTCGCGCCCTTGGGACCGTCCATGAACTATGTCTGTGGCCTGTCAAAATTCGACTGGCGGCGGTTCGTGCTTTGGGGCATCGCAGGCGAAATCGTCTGGGTGTCGATCTACGTGGGCCTTGGCTACAGCTTTGCCGACGATATCACCGCGCTTGCCAGCCTCTTGGGCAATGCCAGCGGGTTGGTGACGGCCCTCGCGCTGGTGGCCGGTATTGGCTGGTGGTTGATCCGGGCGGCCCGTAAATCACACGCCGATCAGGCCCGCACGGCGTAAACCACACATTCATCACGGGCCCCTTGGCGTCACCTCCAAGCCGCCCCATATATGACCCATGTTGAAATTCACCCCGATCCTGCTGGCCGTCGCCTACGGTATTCTGATGTACCGTCTCAGCGCATGGCGGCTGGGGCGCGAACTGGATGAAAAGTCGACCGAACTTGCTGACCCGAAGCTGCGGGCGCTCACGGCCGAAATGGCGAAAGTCGTCGATATCCCCCGCATCAAGGTCCACATCTACGAGGTCGAGCCTGTCAATGGTCTGGCCGCCCCCGACGGGCGCATCTTTATCACCCGTGGCTTCTTTCAGAAATACCGCGACGGCGAAGTGAGTGCCGAAGAACTTGCCAGCGTCATCGCCCATGAGTTGGGCCATGTGGCCCTGGGACACTCCCGCCGCCGGATGATCGACTTTTCCGGCCAGAATGCCCTGCGCACCGCACTTGCCATGGTGCTCAGCCGTTTCATCCCCGGCCTTGGCCCCCTCATCGCTAACGCGGCAATGTCCATGTTGATGGCCCGCCTCAGCCGGTCTGACGAGTACGAAGCCGATGCATATGCCTCTGCCCTGCTGATCAAGGCCGGCATCGGCACCAGCCCGCAAAAGTCGCTGTTCGAAAAGCTGCAAACCCTCACCGGTGCCAATGGCGCCAGCAGCCCCGCATGGCTCCTGAGCCACCCGAAGACACCCGAGCGCATCGCCGCGATCGAGGCAAATGAGGCGAAGTGGGGCGCCTGACACCCTACGCCAACGCCAATGCTTCTTTGGCTTTCAAATATCCAAAAACGCGCGCGCAGCGCGCGCTGGTCGGACAGGCTCTGCCTGTTCGAAATCTCACGCCAGCCGCTTGCCCAACCGTGGCAGGCGCGCTTTACGCATCAGCTTGCGCATCTCCCAATGCTCCCCCGACAATCGCCGTGCTTCGTCCAAAACGGTAGAACCGACCGCCGCCACCACATCCGGTGCCGCATCGTGAAGGCCCAAAAGGAACCCGTCCGGATCAATCCGCTCAAGCCCCTCTTCGGCCAGAATGTTCTTGGGAAAGTCTTTCGCATTCACGGTCAGGATCGCATCTGATGAACAGCCCACCGCTGCCGCCAGCACATGCACATCGTTGGGGTCGGGCAGCCACAACCGCGCCTCCAACCCCTGCGGGATCTGCACCAGTGCATTGGGAAACCGCGCATTGATTGCGGCAATCTCACCCCGCGCGATCGTCTCTCCCTCAGGCCCGATCTTACGCGCCGCCCGGGCCCATTCCTCAAGGATGCGAGGGGACCATTTGGGGTCGAAAAGCCCGGCATCGGCCGCACCCAGCACAACCTCCCGCATGACCGTGGGGTAAAGCACACAGGCGTCGATCAGCACCCTCATAGGCGGAACGCGCAAGCCTTCAGGTAGCCGCTTTCCGCCAGTTGCGGCAGCTGCGGGTGATCCGGCCCCGCGAACCCTGTGTAGACAAGCTGCCCCCGCCTGCCACCCTTGCCGATGCCACGCGCACTGGCGTCGCGGAACCGTTTAAGATCAGCAGCATGGGAACACGAGCACAGCACCAGATAGCCGCCCTCTTTGACCAAAGGCGCCGCAAGCCGCGCGACGCGCTCATAGGCCCGCATGCCTTTTTCGAGGGCTGTCTTACTGGGTGCGAAAGCGGGCGGGTCGCAGATCACCACATCGAACCGCTCTTTGGCTTTGCCCAAGGCCTCCAGCACATCAAAGGCATCGCCCTTGCGGGTCTCGAACCGGTCTGCAACGCCGCTGGCCTCGGCTCCGGCCTGTGCCAGCTCCAACGCGGCCTCTGATCCGTCCACCGCCAAGGCGCTGAGCGCGCCGCCCGCCAGGGCGGCGAGCGAAAAGCCCCCCACGTGGGAAAACACATCCAGCACACGCCCGCCCTTGGACAGCGACGCCGCAAA
>JAHDFG010000034.1:9166-12784 GCA_020628265.1 Pseudooctadecabacter sp.
CCACGTGGGAAAACACATCCAGCACACGCCCGCCCTTGGACAGCGACGCCGCAAACGCGTGGTTCGGGCGTTGGTCGTAGAACAGACCCGTTTTCTGTCCGCCCATGACATCGGCCATATAGGTCGCCCCGTTCATGGGCACCGCAATCGGTCCGGCGGGAGCCTCCCCCAGAACTACGGCCATTTCTTCGTCCAGACCTTCCAAGGCCCGCGCGCGGCCGGTGCCGTTCTTGATGATCGTCGTGCAGCCTGTAACCTCGGCCAATGCAGCCACCAAGGGTTCGATCAGACGTTCCGCCCAAGCGGCGTTGGGTTGGACCACCGCCACATCACCAAAGCGGTCAATGACGACACCGGGCAGGCCGTCGGCCTCTGCATGAATAAGCCGGTAGAACGGAGCCTCATAAAGCGCATCACGATGGGCCAAGGCGCGCGCGATACGGGCCGCAAACCATGTCTGATCCACCACCGCCTCCGGATCACGGTCCAGCAGACGCACGGCAATTTTCGATTTCGGGTTGATCGTCCCCAGCCCCAGCGGCCTGCGGTCAGCATCTTCCAGCACCACCAGCCCACCGTGACTGAGCCCCTTGGTGCGGCGGTCCATGACCAGTTCATTGGAAAATACCCAAGGAAAACCGTGGCGGATCACCTGCGGCTTGGCTTTGGGCAAAAGGCGGACAATAGGCAAAGGGAGCTGTTTCATAACAGCCCCCTTACACCTCAGTTTCAATCAAGGAAAGTGGATCAGCCTGCAGCTTCGACAACCAGCCCACGGGCTGTCTGACCGGTGAGTTCACGGAAGAACAGGTTGGTCAGATGGGTCGTGATCCGCATCTTTTGCGTCTCGCCACGGTTATCCGCCGCAAGGGCCGCGTAGCCACCCAGAGCGGCGAGATCGCCATTGATCCTACGGGTCGGCTCAAGCACTTCGCCGGTTTCGGCGTGACGGATCGTCAGGTCGAACTTGATAGAGTGTACACCACCCACCGAATAGCGTGTCCGCTCGGTCAGCGAATGGAACCGTGCCAGTTCAACATCCACCGTCACAGGCACCTGACCGGAAAGGCCAGCACCGGCGGAGCGGATCGACGTCTGGAAGATGTCGGAAATCTGCTGGGCGCGGTTGCCCAAGGGGTCCCCGCGCCAGACGATGTCCGCGATGGGATAGTAGGAATTCGCTTCAGAGACTGTCATATCCTCGGGCACGGCAAACCGGATCGAATGCAGGGCGTAGTCCCGTTCGATTTGCGGTGCAGCCGCTGCGGACACGGCGGGCGTGTTCAGGGGTGTGTTCCGCGACACCATGTCGGCGGTGGAACAGGCGGTCAAAAGGGCGGCGACAGCGCCAAGTGCAACAGCTTTGATCAGTTTCATTTTTTTTCCTCCGGGGCTTTGCCCAGTTTCACCCCCCCACGAGGCGCCCTCTTTTCGCCCCGAAAGCGGGGCAAAAATGTGGTTAACAGGGGGTAATGCTGGGGTGATTGCGTGGAGAAGACGTGCCGGATGGCCGACACGACGTCCCATTCCAATTGACGAAAATGCCGCATTAACAGGCATTGTTAGCGCAAACACGATCTGTTAGACGGGCCGCGAAACGTCACTCAAAGGTGTTCAATATGGCTCTCGATTCCACCATCGCACGCGTCACAGATCGCATCATCGCGCGCAGTGAAGAGGCGCGAAAAGGCTACCTTGGCCGCATGGCTGCTGCCGCCGCAGAAGGCCCCCGCCGTGCCCATTTGACCTGTGGCAATCAGGCCCATGCCTATGCGGCCATGGGGGATGACAAGGACAGTCTTGTGGCCGAACGCACGCCCAACATCGGCATCATCACCGCCTACAATGACATGTTGTCGGCCCACCAACCCTTTGAAACCTATCCCGAAAAAATCCGCGCGGCCGCCCGTGCTGCGGGCGGCACGGCCCAAGTTGCCGGCGGTGTTCCGGCCATGTGCGACGGGGTCACCCAAGGCCAGACAGGGATGGAACTCAGCCTGTTTTCGCGCGACGTGATCGCATTGGCGGCCGGTGTCGGGCTTAGCCACAACGTCTTTGACGCGGCTCTGTACTTGGGTGTCTGCGACAAGATCGTGCCCGGCCTGATTATGGCCGCCGCGACCTTCGGCTACATCCCCGGTCTGTTCGTTCCCGCAGGACCCATGGTCTCGGGCCTGCCCAACGACGAAAAGGCGCGCGTCCGGCAGGAATTTGCCAAAGGCAATATTGGCCGCGAAGAGTTGATGAAGGCGGAAATGGCCAGCTACCACGGCCCGGGCACCTGCACCTTCTACGGCACCGCCAACACCAACCAGATGTTGATGGAATTCATGGGCTTGCACCTGCCCGGTGCCTCCTTCGTCAATCCCGGCACCGACCTGCGTGAAGCCCTGACGACCGCCGCAACTGAACGTGCACTGGAAATCACCGCCCTTGGCAATGATTACACACCTGTTTCCGATATCCTGGACGAAAAGGCCTTTGTGAACGGCCTGGTGGGCCTGATGGCCACAGGTGGGTCAACGAACCTCGTGCTGCATTTGCCCGCCATGGCTCGCGCAGCGGGTGTGATCCTTGATCTTGAGGATTTCTCGGACATTTCGGCCGTCACGCCGCTGATGGCCAAGGTCTATCCGAACGGTTTGGCAGACGTGAACCACTTCCACGCGGCAGGCGGTTTGCAGTTCATGATCGGCAACCTGCTTGAAGCAGGCCTTTTGCATGACGATGTGAAGACCGTCGCCGGATCGGGCCTGAGCCACTACGCCAAAGACCCCAAATTTACCGACGGTCGTGTGACCTATGGGGACGGCCCGAAAGAGACACAGAACGACAAGATCCTACGCCCCGCTGCTGATCCGTTTGCGCCGCAAGGGGGTCTTGTGCAACTGAGCGGCAACCTCGGTCGCGGCGTCATCAAAGTCTCTGCCGTGGCACCGGAACGTCACATCATCGAAGCGCCCGTTCGTATTTTCCACGAACAACACGATTGCAAAAAAGCATTCCAAGCAGGCGAGCTGACCGAAGACACGATCGTGGTTGTCCGTTTTCAGGGGCCGAAATCGAACGGCATGCCGGAATTGCACTCCCTGACGCCCACACTGGCCGTATTGCAAGACCGTGGCCTGAAGGTTGCACTGGTCACTGACGGCCGCATGTCCGGCGCCTCAGGCAAAGTGCCTGCGGCCATTCACGTGGCCCCAGAGGCGGCAGATGGCGGCCCGATTGCCCTGCTGCGTGATGGCGATATCGTGCGGCTCGACGCGACAAACGGCACGCTGGAATGCCTCACGGATCTCAGCGACCGGACCCCTGCTGTGGCCGACCTTACGGGCAATGGCAACGGCGTGGGTCGCGAACTCTTCGAGATGTTCCGCCAGACCGTCGGCCCCGCCACAACAGGCGCAGGCGTTGTGCTTTGAGCGGCGACTGAATAAGACACGCACCAAACCTCGCGACAAAGGACAGCGATATGACCCCCGAACACGCCTCAGAACTGGCCGCCAAGGTCTGTAACCTCGCACCGGTGGTGCCCGTTCTGGTGGTGGATGACGCTGCCTCGGCGGCGGATCTGGCACGGGCTTTGGTGGCAGGCGGACTTCCGGCGCTGGAGGTGAC
>JAHDFG010000035.1:0-10894 GCA_020628265.1 Pseudooctadecabacter sp.
GGTCGTAGTCCGTGCTTGGGGTGAGTGTAGTGGAAGAGGTAAAGCGGCGCGACACCGAAAAATCGACCGTCACACATTCGTTTTTCCAGCCGATCTGGAGGCCCGTTTGGGTGGGGCTGTCGCTGATCACGTCGTAGCGGGCGTCAAAGCCCAGCGACCATGTGTCGTCAAAACGGTAGGTCGTGTCGATGGTCCATTCGGACACATCCGCCGTCCGGCTTTCATCGAGGTCTTCGGGCAGGAAGATATAAGACGCCGCAAGGTCCAGTTTGCCGCCCGTCCACTGGGCACGGGTTTCGGATTTGGTGACGTCCAGCTGGTCGTCGAGGATCAGGCGGCTTTCTAGCGATATTCCTTCGGGCACGCGCAGCTGTCCTGCAATCAGCCAATCGGACGTCGACGTGGAAAGCCCTGATGTGACGGAGAAGTTGCCATCCGGCGCGTCGCGGAACACGCGGCCCACGGTCACCGTGCTGTCCCAACCTCCGTCGCCCATCCGGCTCCATGTCAGGCCCGCCGCTCCACGCATTCCGGTTTCCACGGCATCTTCACCGGCGAAGCGGGAGAGGGACAACAGGTTGGCCTGATCGAATTCGGTCGCGGTGCTGTCTTCGTTGCGGATGGCGTCGCCTTCCACGTCGGACCACGCCAGATGCACCACGGGTTCCAGAATGTGCGTGGCCCGTGCCGTGCGATTGATCAGGGGATATCGCAGGGTGCTTTCCGCATAGATTTGGGATCGGAAACTGTCGGCGAAGGCCGTGTCCTCGCTGACGTTGTAGTAATCCAGCGCGAAACCAAGGTTGCCGTCCATCACAAGACCATATGAAGTCACATGATCACGCCGCCATGACGCGCCCAGACCCAACCGCGCCACATCGCGGCCGGCGGTGTCTGTCGCCGTGGCGATAGCGGTGGTCTCGCGGTAGTGGGCCTGCAGGTCGGAGGTGAGGGTGAGGGTGCCGCCCCAGTCGGGCGTGATCCTGCGTTCCCAAGCCACGTCTGCCAGCAATGGGGGCAGGGTTTCGGACCGTTCCCCATCGCGTAGGGAGGAAAAATAGGTGACGGCAGCCGTGAACATATCGCGGTCACGAATGCGTTCGATTGATATGGCGCTATCAAGGCGGTCTTTGCCGGAATAGCCGTATTCCAGAAGGTAGGCGTCGTCGGACGTGTATTCGGCGTCGAACCGCAAGATCACGTCTTGGCCCAGATCGAAAATGCCATTCGCAAAGACGTAGCCGCGGGTGAAATCGGTCAGGTCGTCTCGGGTGACGGCCCCTTGCACGCGCAGATCACCGCGCAGATAGGCCTGTCTGTACTCCGCCTCCAATGTGGTGGTGGCGGTTGACAGATAGGGGGTGAGGGTCAGATCGCGGTGGTCCCCCAGCCTGATGAAGTAGGGCAGCTTGACGCCCTGTCCCAACAGGTCGTTAGAGGGAAACCGCGGGGTGAGAAGGCCCGTTGCCCGTTCCAACGTTGGATCGGGCAGGCGCATCTGGGGCAGATAAAAGATCGGAACGCCGACAACACGGAATACCGCATCATCGAAATAGAGTTGTCGTTCCTCTTGGTCGTGAACCACGCGGCGGGCGCGGATCTCCCACAGGGGTGTTTCTCCGTCGGCGCAGACCTGACAGGAGGTCGCGGCGACCTGATAAAGCTGGGTGTAGCGCCCGTCCACGCGGTCGATCTGGGTCGAGGCCAGTTGCAGTTGTTCATCCAGAACCAGCCGCGCCCCGCGCAGGATGCCGTGTTCCAGTTGCGGGTCCAGTTCGGCGGCGTCGGCGGCCAGGATTGTGCCGTCCGGTGCGACGATGAACACCGGCCCGTCGATGATCAGTCGGTCACTGGCCTGATCGTAGGTGATCCGGCGGGCGGACATGCGGGTGCCGTCAAAGAAGACTTCGACGTTCCCTTCGGCAATCAGGGCACCGCCGCCTGCGGTTACAACGACACTGTCGGCCACGAGTGTTGCCGCCATTTGCGCCTGTGCCAAACCCGGCAACAGTAGGAAGATCAGGGCGAGGAGCCTGTGTCGCATCATCCGTCCTCCAGATGGAGCAAAAGACCAAGCGACGCCCCAATGCCGGCGAGCGGCGGCGCCCATGCGGCCAACATCGCGGGGATCTGTCCGTTTTCGCCGAGGATCTGGGCGAAGTTGCGGATAAAGAACAGGCCGAAGCACAAAAGGATCGCGGTCAGCACCATGACACCGGTGCGTCCGCCACGCTGGTGGCGCATGGTGAAGCCCGCGCCGATAAGGAGCATCGCCAGCAGGAAGGCGGGCAGCGCCAGTTCCATCTGCAGCCAGACCTGATGGCGCGTGGCCGAGAACCCCGCGACCTCCAGCCGGTCGATGAAGGCGGGCAGTTCCCAGATGGGGATCGACGACGGCGTGCCAAAGCTGTCGCGGATTTCGTCGGCCGTCAGGGTGGAGGGGATACGCAGGGTGTCGTGTTCCGTCGCGAGGGCCTCCGCGACACCGGCGCCGTCCAGCGGCCAAGCTTTGGCATCCGTCAGGTCCCATGCGCCCGTGGTCAGTTGCGCGGTTGCAGCTTCGATGCGGCGGGTGGGGCCGCCTTCCGGCGTGAAAGTGATGAAGGTGACGTTTTGCAGCTGGGTGCCGTCAAGGTTGGTGCGGGCGGCGCGGATTACTGTCTGGCTGCTGTCGTCGCCTTGGCGGAGCCACAACCCGCTGGCCGAGATCGACAGGACGGAGGGCCCGCCCGATCGCAGTTCGGCCTCACGCGTTTCGGCCTCCTTGCTGGTCGCGGCGACGATCGGATTGAGGATGGCCACCGCCAGAATGCCGATGGTCAGGGCCACCACGATGGGGGCAACAAGGGCGCGAAGGGCCGAACGTCCGGCGGCGCGGGTGACAACCATTTCAGACGACCGCGCCATGCCAAGGAACATCGCAATCGTGGCCAGAACCATGATCAGCGGCAGGATTGAATAAAGCCCATCAGGCAGCCCCAGCAGACTGAGGCGGAGCAAATCGGCAAAAGGGGCCTCGCCGCCGAAGCGACGCAACTGTTCCACGAGATCGATCAGCAGCATGAGCAGGAAGAACGCGCCGAAGGTAGCGGCAAAGGACCATGCAAAGCGGCGGGCGAAGTAGCGGTGCAGGATCATGCGGCTGCCTCGGCGCGGGGCTTGCGCTTGAAGAAATAGGGGCGGGCGGCGATGTGCAAAAGCAGGGCGGTGATGCAGAGGCCGCCGATGCCCGCCAGATAGACAAAGGGCCAGAGCAGCGATGGATTGCCGCGCGCGATGCTGGCACCTGTGCTTTCCAGCACCTTCAGCAGGATCACAAGGCCCACGGCAAACATGATGCTGCGCCACAGGCCAAAGCGGCTGAACCCACCGGCCACCAGCGCCGCAAACCCCACAAGGCCGGCCACAAAACCCAATGCCGTCTGGGCAAAACGGTCATGTCCGCGCAGCCAGAGATCATCCGCCGCCGCGCCGGTTTCCTGCAGGACAGCATCGGAGGGGTTCAACATCTCCCACGTCCACAGGCCCGTGACAGACCGACCGGCTGCATCAGATTCGGTAAAGAGCGCGCCCACGTCATAGGCGAAATCCTCAAATCCCGTGGTCAGGAGCCGGTTGGTGTTCAGGTTCAGGATCTGTGTCAGCCCGTCGATCATCACCAATTGTGGTCCGGTGTCCGTGCGGATCAGGTAGGCGCGGGCGGCGGTGTAGGTTGTCCGCCGCTCTTCGGACAGGCTGTCGGACAGGAAGATATCGAGCATCTCGCCATTGTCCGTAATGTCGCGCACGTAGAATGTCACACCCGGTGCGGGGGTCAGGAACTCACCGGGGGTCAGAAGACGTGCTGTCATGTTTTCGGAAATCTCGGCCTGACGCACGATCAGGCGTTCGGACGACAGCGGCACCAGAACATGGACAAGGGCTGACATCAGCAGGGCGACAAAAACACCGAAATAGATGACAGGTCGTGCCAGCCTCCATGGGGAATAGCCGGTCGCCTGAACAACGGTCAGTTCCGATTCCTGCGACATGCGGTTCGTGACATAAACAGCGGCCACAAAGGCCGACAGGGGCAGGACGATGCGGATGATGCTGGGCAGGGACAGCGAGGTCAGTTCCAGAAAGACCCAAGCCGACTGGCCATCGGCAATCAGCCGGTCAAACAGCCTCACCGCGCGGTTGATCCAGTAAATCAGTACAAGGATCAACGAGAAGAATCCGAACAGCACAAGAAGTTGCGACAGCATATAGCGGTCAAATCGCGCCACCGAGCGTCCCCCCTTCTTCTACGTCACCCAAGTTGGTTCCCTGCTACCCCATTTGAAAGGCAAGCCCAAGTGCTGTCTGGCCTTCATGGCGGCGGCGGGCTAGCTATTGCCTAAACATGCAACGCAAGCCCGAAGGGTGTCCTATGACCGATCTGCCGAACCTGACGATTTCCGAAACCGATCTTGCCGATCTGGCCGCGCGAGAGGGCGTTATCGCCATCTTTGCCACACCGGATGGCAAGCTGGATCAGGGCGCGCGCAAGATCAGCACCCTGTCCAAACGGGCCGTCGCCCGCGCGGTCGAGGCAGAAGGCTTTGAGAAGCTGAATGAGGGGGAGGCGCTGACCCTTGGCTATCCCGCAGGACTGGCCGCCACCCGCGTTCTGGTGGTCAAGATGGGCCGCCGTCCTTCGGTTGAGGTGGCCCGCAAGGCTGGCGCGACCCTTGCCAAGGCGCGTGGCAAGGGCGATTTGCTGATCATGGGCGGGTCTATTGGCCGGATTGCGGACGTGGCTTTCGCCTGCGCACTGCGCGGCTACAGCTTCACTGCGCACAAGACAGCCGATGCCGAACCGCAGGATGCGCTTGAGGTTATGGTGAATGCTGTGGACGAGGTCCGCGCGGCGTCTGACGTTTTGATGGCGATTGCAGAGGGTGTGGTCTTTACCCGCGATCTGACCAACGAACCGGCCAACCACCTCACGACAACCGAATTCGCCAATCGCCTGAAAGAGATGGAGAATATCGGCCTGAAGGTCGAGGTTCTGGAAGAAGACAAACTCGAAGAGCTGGGCATGGGGTCGCTGCTTTGTGTGGGCCTTGGGTCCGCGTCCCCCAGCAAGGTCGTTGTGATGGAATGGCAGGGCGGCGGCGATGAGAAACCGTTCGCCTTTGTCGGTAAGGGCGTGGTGTTCGATACGGGCGGCATTTCGCTGAAACCTGCGGGCGGCATGGAAGACATGACCATGGATATGGGCGGCGCCGGCGTCGTGGCCGGCGTGATGAAGACGCTCGCGCTGCGCAAGGCCAAGGCCAACGTGGTAGGTCTGGTCGGGCTGGTGGAAAACATGCCCAGCGACCGTGCCACACGTCCGGGCGATGTGGTGACGTCGATGAAGGGGGACACGATCGAGGTCATCAACACCGATGCCGAAGGGCGTTTGGTGCTGGCGGACGTGCTGTGGTACGCGCAGGAACGGTTTGAGCCCACGGGCGTGATCAATCTGGCGACGCTGACCGGCGCGATCATCATCGGTCTGGGCCATGAGAATGCAGGCGTCTTTTCCAACAATGACGATCTGTGCAAATCGTTCCTCAAGGCAGCGGACGCCGAGGGCGAGGGCGCGTGGCGGATGCCGATGGGGGCGGCCTATGATGCCAAGCTGAAGTCCCGCATTGCGGATATGAAGAACGTCGGTGGACGGGATGCGGGCAGCATCACGGCGGCCCAGTTCCTGCAGCGGTTCATCAAGGAAGATATGCCGTGGATCCATCTGGACATCGCGGGGGTGGCGTCGGTGAAAGCCGAAACAGCGATGGCCCCTGCGGGTGCGACCGGATGGGGTGTTATGGCGCTGAACCGTTTGATTGCAGACGGTTACGAGGCGGAGTGAAGGTCAATTGGGGGCTGCGTATTTCTACCATCTGACCACCGCCAGCGTCGAACAGACGCTGCCGATGCTGCTGGAGAAATCCCGCGCGGCGGGTTGGGTGATCGAAGTGCGCGGCACAGATACGGGCCTGATGGACCGTCTCGATCAGGTGCTGTGGCAAGGCCCGCCCGAGGCGTTCCTGCCCCACGGGCGCAGCGGCGGCGCCCATGATGCGGATCAGCCGATCCTGCTGACCTGCGGCGAAGGTGCGGCCAACGCGCCGACCTGTGTCATGTCGGTGGGCGGCGCGGATGTCACCGCCGATGAGGTACAGGCCAGCGAACGGGTCTGTGTCATCTTTGACGGCCATGACGGCGATGCCGTCGCGAAGGCCCGCGTGCAGTGGAAGACACTCACCGATGGGGGCTGTTCCGCGCAATACTGGAGTCAGGAAAGCGGACGATGGGAGATGAAGGCAGAGCGGTAAGGCGCTGATTTGGTTCAGAACCTGTCTGCTAGTGCCAGCCCACGCGCGGCGAGACGGGGATCATGTCGTCGGGGCGGGACCGGATCATGTCATGATGCTCACGCCGGATGGCCTGAAACGCCGGATCGTCGAAACGGTTGATCATTTCGTCCGGATCGTCGTGCAGATCATAAAGCTCGCCCGTGTCGGTCTTGAGGTCCATCGACATGCGGTAGCGGTCGCTGCGGACCGTCATCAGGTCCATATCCACGGCAGAGCGGATCGCGTCGACCTCATATTCCGCCAGCGCGAAGTCGCGGCTTTGGGTGCCGTCCCAGAGACCGCGCCAAGACTGACCGTGTGTTACGGGCGCGGAGACGCCGGACAGATCGGTGGCTGTCGCCAGCACATCCACGGTGCCGACGGGGGCGTCGATGACACGGCCCTGCGGCACTCCCGGTCCCTGGATCAGGCAGGGGACGCGCAGCAGCCCGTCATAAAGCATCGGCCCCTTCAGAAGCAGCCCGTGATCGCCCAGCCATTCCCCGTGATCGCTGATGAAGATGATATAGGTGTTGTCCAGCTCGCCCGCTTCTTCAAGCGCATGCAGGATGCGCCCGATTTCATAGTCAACCGAGGAGATCATCCCGAAATAGATGCGGGTCAGGTCGCGCAGGGCGGCTTCGTTCAGGTCACCTTTCTGGCCCCAATCAATGCCACCGGCGTTGTGTTCGGCGCCCTGTTTGATCGGTTTTGCACGGTCCTCGACAAAGGCGCGGTGCCACCACGGGCGGCTTTCCAGATCAAGCTGCGGGTGCTTGGCGATTGTCACTTCGTCGCGGTGGTACATGTCGCACCACGGCTGGGGTGACAGGAACGGTGGGTGAGGATCGGGGAAGGACACCCAAGCCATCAGCGGCTTGTCGCCCTTGTTGCGGATCATCTCAACCGTGCGGTCGCCAATCCACGGTGAGGAATGCCAAGGCGCTTCAAGCCCCGAGCGCCACGTCTGGAAATGTGCGGTATCAGGTTCAAGGCGCTCCTTGGCGCGGGTCCAGCGGGCATCCCCCTGACCACCCTGATCCAGCCAGTATTCATAGTGCAGGGCTTCAGGCGCGGGATACCATTGGGTGTGATGGTGCGGGCGCAACATCAGCTGAACATCCTCGAACCCCATGTAGCTGCCACGCCAGTCCGGCCCGAAATCGCCTGCACTTTTGTAGCATTCGGGGCGGCCGGTGGGTTCGAACGTTTGCTGGGAAGACAAATGTGCCTTGCCAATAAAGTGGGTAGCGTAGCCTGCTTGGGTGAACACGCCGCCCAAGCCCTGATCGGCAAGGGACAATTCCATATCACGCCCATTGTCCCGCACCCCGTGACTATAAGGAAGCTTGCCCGTCAGGATCGAGGCGCGTGCCGCCTGACACATCGGGTGGGGCGTGATGCACTTTGAAAACCGAACACCATTGGCGGCGATCCGGTCCATGTTGGGCGTCCGGACGCCACGTCCTTCGGGGCCGATGCAATCGCCCCGTTGCTGGTCGGTTGAGATCAATAGAACATTGGGTGACTTGGCCATTGTGGACCCCCTCCGGCGGGTTTTGGGCTATGCGCTCGAACTGGCCTTCATGTAAGAAAGAAATTCAGCAATGTACAATCAAAAATAAATAATGTACGATTTTGGAAGGAAGAGAGGAGCATCCTAAAATGATTCGAGTTTTACCTGCGGTCACTGCAACCGCCATCCTTCTGTCGTCTACCGCCAGCGCGCAGACCGTTCTGGACGTTGTTGCCTGGAAAGGGAACGAGGCCGAGCCTGCCGGCCTTCCCGAACTGATTGAGAAGTTCGAGGCCGAGAATCCTGATATCGACGTCGAGCTGACTTATGTGGCGCGCAAGGATGTCGATGCGGTCATCCCGCCGCGTCTGCAGGGCGGCAACCCGCCGGATGTGACGATGGTCGACAGTTCGTTGGTTGATTTGTGGGGCGGGGCCGGTTTCCTGACCGATCTGGGCACTGACAGCGCGTGGTACGACCAGATGGTGCCGGCCGTCCGCAACGTGATGACTACGGACGGAGAGATTTTTGTCTATCCGCTTGAAGTGATCGGCATGGGCAACTTCGTGAACATGGACCTGTTGGCACAGGCAGGGATCGACAAGGCTCCGGTCACGCTTGATGAACTCAAAGCGGCCTGTCAGGCCCTGTCGGCCGAGGGTATCGCGCCGATGATTTTCGCAGGCAGCTTCCCTGCCATGCTCTATGTGGGTGCAAACGGGATCGACCCGAATGGCGCCTCTCCGGCGGAATACGGCAGTGGCGAACGCCAGTTTGTCGGGGATGACAACTTCAACGCCTCCTTGGACAGTGTGCGTGATCTTGTGGCCGCTGAATGCTTTGATCCCGAACTGCAGGCAGGGCTTGATCCGTGGGCGACAGCGCCGCAGGAATTCCGTTCCGGCAACGTTGCGATCCTGCCGCAAGGTGCCTGGAACATCGGCGGGTTCTCCGCAGTCGAGGGGCTGAACTACCAGTTCGCGCCGATGCCGTCGGCCTATACCGAGCACGGGCTTGCGCTTGATCTTGTGGGGCCCGGCTGGGCGATCCCGCGTGATGCGGCGAACGCTGAGGCGGCACGCAAATGGGTCGACTTCTTCGCGGAGGAGGAAAACCTGAACGTCTTCCTTGAGGCTGAAGGTGCCTACAGCCCTTTTGTGGGCGGTGTCTCTACGATGCCGGAGCTTGCCGCTCCCTACACCGAGGCCCGCGCGCAAGGCAGCCTGATCCTGTGGCCCTTCTCGACGCTTGAGTTCCCCAAGGCGCTGCAGTCAGAATGGGAAGACAGCATCACGGGCTTCTTGCTGAACATCGACGGCGACAACGAAGACACGCTTCAGCGTTGGGACGACGTCGTAGAAGACAACCTGTAAACAATCGGGTCCGGCGTGTGTCGCGCCGGACCCCACCCATGAAGCGAAGGGGGGACACCATGCGTGCCAGACGATCCTTGTATCTCTTTACCGTTCCGGCCCTGCTGGTGATCGGGCTGTTCTTTATTCACCCGATTATCCTGACCTTCGACATGAGCCTGACCAATTACAAAGGCATTGGTGAGGCCAATGATGTCGGCTGGCGCAATTACGAACGCATCTTCACCCGCGACCGTTACCTGAACGAGATTTGGCTGACCCTTTGGTACACCGTGATTGTGGTGTCGGCGTTGACCGTGACGGGGCTGTTCTTTGCGGCGATGCTGCACCGCCTGCCGCTGATCCGCAATTTCAGCCGTGCCGCACTTTATACCCCCGCGATGATGTCCTTCGTGGTTGTCGGCTACATCTGGCAATTCCTGTATTCGCCCCTGAATGGTGGCATCAACGTAGCCCTGCGTGATCTGGGCCTTGGCGCGTGGGAGCAGAACTGGCTGGGCGATCCGTCCATTGCGCTTTACTCCGTGGCGTTTACGCAAATCTGGATGTTCACCGGCTTTACCTGCGCGATCTTTCTGGCAGGGTTCGCGGGCATCCCCGAAGAAATCAATGAGGCCGGACGACTTGAGGGGGCCTCAAGCTGGCAGCGGTTCCGCTATCTTGAATTGCCGCTCCTTGGGCCGTCGATCACCGTGTCGGTGATGCTGACCACGATCGGGACGCTGAAAACCTTTGAGTTGCCCTTCATCCTGACCAAGGGCGGGCCGGACGGCGCCACGCGGCTTTTGTCCATCGACATTATCGACAACCTCTTTGGCCAATACAAATTCGGCTTCGCCAGCGCGCTGTCGATTGTCATGCTGGCGATCGTGCTGGCCGTGGCCTTTATCCAGAACAAGGTCCTGCGCGACCGGGAGCAATCGTGATGAGCCTGACCGAGACACAGACCGCCCCTCGCGCACATACAGGGCCCGATTGGGATTTCATCAAGCGTCGCGCCAAGTCCATTCTGGTGCATGGCATCGTGCTGGCCTTGGTCGGGATCATGCTGCTGCCGCTGATCTACATGGTGATGATGTCGTTCAAGACCTCGACCGAGATTGCGCAGGACCCGCTGGGCCTGCCGGACAGCCTGTACTGGGGCAACTACATGGCGGCGCTATCCTCGATGGGGTACGTGCGGTCGGTCCTGAATTCACTCGGCATTACCCTATCCGTGATCGTGGTGGTCGTCTTCGCGGGGGCAATGGCGGCCTATCCGTTGGCCCGCCTGCAAAACCGTGTCAGCCGCGTGATCGTCATGGTCATGGCGCTGGGGCTGGCGACGCCGAACTTTGTGACCATCACGCCGATCTATGTGATTTTCCGCGATCTTGGCTTACTGGACAGCTATCTGGGCATTGTGCTGGCCTTTGCCGCGCTCAAGCTGCCGCTGGCTGTTTTCTTTTACACCAGTTTCATCGCAGCCATCCCGCTGGAGCTGGAAGAGGCCGCCCGGCTGGACAACTGCAACAACTGGCAGGTGTTCTGGCACGTGATCCGCCCGTTGCTTGCGCCGGTCACCGCGACGTTGTCGCTGTTTGTGATGATCATGGTCTGGAACGATTTCATCTATCCGCTGCTGTTGCTGACGGACA
>JAHDFG010000035.1:10994-12469 GCA_020628265.1 Pseudooctadecabacter sp.
GTGATGATCATGGTCTGGAACGATTTCATCTATCCGCTGCTGTTGCTGACGGACAAGGACAAGCTGACGGTGATGATCGCGGTCTACAAGTTCGTGGGCAACACCGGCATTGACCCGACCAAACTGTTTCCGGCGGCTGTTCTCGGCTCTCTGCCGCTGTTGCTGATGTTCGCGGTCTTCCAGCGCAAGATCATGGCAGGTGCCACGGCGGGTGCGGTGAAATGAACCTAGAGGGCAAGCATATCATCGTCACCGGTGCGGCGGCGGGCATCGGGTTGGGCATTGCGCGGGCCTGCGCCAAAGCGGGCGCACAAATCACGGGCTTTGACAGGAACGATGGCACGGCTCAGATGGCCGAGATTGGTGCCACATTCGCTCAGGTCGACGTCACCGATCTGGACGCGTTTGAAGGGGCAATCGCCGAGGCTCACGCGCGTGCGGGGAAGCTGGACGGCATGGTGAACAACGCGGGCGTCACCATCAAGGTGCCGTTCCTTGAGATGACCCGCGACCAGATGGAAACGCTCTGGACGGTTAACCAGCGGTCGGTTCTTGTGGGCTGTCAGGCTGCGGGGCGCATCATGGCCGCGGCGGGGCAGGGTGCCATCGTCAATATCGCCTCTGTCCATGCGCGTGCCACTAACCCTGGCCATGAAGGCTACGCCGCAACCAAGGCCGCGATCGTGGCCATGACCCGTGCGATGGCGTGGTCGCTGGGGACGAAGGGCGTGCGGGTTAATGCCATAAGCCCCGCGATGACACGAACCGAGATTGTGGACGAGGCGATGAAAACGCCGGAACTGGCGGACCGCTTTCGGTCATGGACGCCGGACGCAGAGGTCACAACGGTGGACGAGATCGGGGCCTTAGCCGTGTTCCTTTTGTCGGACGCAGGTGCGGCTCTGAACGGAACGGACGTGCTGGCCGACCGCGGCATGTCCGCGCTCTTGGATATTTTTGACTTGGAGGGGAAGCGCAATGGCTGAACTGGCGCTGAAACAGGCCGTTAAGAAATACGGCAACGTGCAGGTGATCCACGGGGTGGACCTTGAGATCGAGGATGGCGATTTTTGCGTCTTCGTCGGCCCGTCCGGTTGCGGGAAATCCACCTTGCTGCGAATGATCGCAGGGCTTGAGGAAACGTCAGGCGGGCGCATGACCATCGGCGCACGGGATGTCACGCACATGGATCCGGCCAAACGCGGGGTGTCCATGGTGTTCCAGACATACGCCCTGTACCCGCATATGACCGTCCGCGAGAACATGAGCTTTGGCCTCAAGATCGGGAAGACGCCCAAGGCCGAGATCGCGAAAAAAGTCGATGAGGCAGCGCGGATCCTGAAGTTGACCGACTACATGGACCGCAAACCCAAGGCGCTGTCAGGCGGGCAACGCCAGCGCGTCGCCATCGGTCGTGCCATCGTGCGTCAGCCCGACGTGTTCCTGTTTGACGAGCCTCTGTCGAACCTTGATGC
>JAHDFG010000036.1:0-6624 GCA_020628265.1 Pseudooctadecabacter sp.
TGTACCGCGCCGTCGGGGCCAAGGTGTTGCATGGGATGGAGCCGCTTGACGCGGCCAAGACGCTGACGGCGCGGGACCTTGAGGCGGGCAATCTGCGCACGCCGGAAGTGGCGCAGGCGGCAAGCAAGGTCGCTGTCATCGCCGAGGTGCGCGCCGCCTTGGTCGCGTTTCAGCGCAGTTTTGCGCAGCGGCCGGATGGGGCCGTTCTGGACGGGCGCGACATTGGCACAGTGATTTGCCCCGATGCGCAGGCCAAGTTGTTTGTCACGGCCAGCGCGGAAACCCGGGCGCAGCGCCGTCATGCGGAGTTGCAGGCCAACGGGCACAGCGACACCTTTGAACAGGTGCTGGAGGATGTGCAGGCGCGGGATGCGCGTGATGCCAGCCGTGAAACAGCGCCGATGGTGGCAGCTGAGGATGCGACTGTCCTTGATACCTCTGACCTCAGCATCGAGGACGCCGTAGCCCGCGCCATCGCCATCATCGAAAAGTCACGCAGCAGTGCTTTGTGAGTGATCACGGCGCAGGCTAGGCTGGGAACACCCCCATCCGAAAGGTCTGCCCCATGTTCCGTATTCTGCTTTTGACCCTTTGCCTGGCCTCTCCACTCGCGGCGCAAGAGGCGGCCATGACGCCCGAGCGTCTGCTTGAAATCATTGTGGATGTGGACCCGGAGGCCATCGTGACAGGCGGCGGGGTCGAGCTAACGATTGACGATATTCCTGTGCTGGTCGTCTTTGCCCCTGCTGCGGACCGGATGCGGGCAATGGTGCCGATTGCGAGTGTCGAGGATGTGACGCCGGAAGAGATGGAACGCATGATGCAGGCCAATTTCGACACGGCACTGGATGCCCGATACGCTGTGGCACAGGGGCGCGTGTGGGGCTTATACCTGCACCCATTGGCGGCACTTGAACGCGAACAGTTTCTGTCTGGGCTGGCGCAGACCGTGAACCTCGCACGGACTTATGGTTCGCTTTACACCGGTGGGGCCAATGTCTTTGGCGGCGGGGATTCAGCCCAGCTTTACAACGATCTGTTCCGTGATCTGTTGGACCGTGGGCAGGACATCTGAAGCCTACAGATGGGTCCTATGATCGGCCAGCGCAGGCGGGTCGAGATGTGGAATGCCGTTAAACGCCATCAGGAACGTGCCCTCGGGGCGGATGCGGAACCGGTGCAGGCTGGAATTGTAGATGGGCAGCAGCACATGGGCCATCTGATCCGTGCTGAGGCCCAATGCCCCGCGCATGACCATGGAAATGACCCCGCCTGACGTCACGCACAAAACCCGCTTTCCGGGCTTCGCGGCCTCCGCCAAGGCGGACAAAATACGGCTTTCGAACGTGGCGAAGGGTTCGGCGCCTTGGATCGTCGCTTGCTCCCACGCCGCGAGGGTTTGAGGCATGTGCGTTGCGAAATCTTCCGCACTGCCGGGCGGTGTGAGGCCGTGGTGGGCCTCCATATCCCGCGCAAGGGCGAAGTATTCCATTTCATTCAGCCGCGCATCGTAGGTGTCGGGCGCATAGCCCATCCCCTTGGCCGTCTCGTCATGGCGGCGCATGGTACCCGCCACCACCTGATCGAAAGGGGCTTCGTGATCTCGCATCCAAGCCCCCAACAGCGCGGCCTGCTTATGGCCCAAGGGAGAGAGGCGGTCATACTCTTCCTCGCTTTTGGCACCCGTGTTGGCCTGACCGTGCCGGACCAAATATAGCTCGCCCATTCTGCCCTCCGCTGTCGAAGGGTCCTTGTGGCATGGGGGGGTGCTGCTGGCTAGTCCTGTAGTGCCAGATCGGACCAGAGAGCTGCTGCACGGGAGGCCATGCAGGACATGGCGTCCAGTTCTGCTTGAACGCCGGTGGTCGTGACGGAGGCGAGGCAGTCGTTCACATTGCGGGCCTGAAGATCGTCGATCGTTGGGTCCCCTTCGGCCACCACATCAGCCGCGTCAATCCAGAGGGTCGCGTGGATCATCGCCAGTTCACGGCATTCTGCGGCCGGTTCGGTGCATTCGATGTCCGTCAGGACCGGTACAACGCCTTCGTCGATCATGATGTCGGCGGTGACATTGGCGCAGTGATCCAAAGGGAGAGGCTCATCTTCGGGCAAGGCCGTGACAGAGGTCGGATCACAGCCGATATCCGAAGCAATGCGGGCGGCGATGGCAGGCAGGCCCTGATCCTCAAGCGGGGCGGGGCACTCTGACAGGGGAAGGTCGGCGCAATCGTAGGCTGCCTTCAGGACTGCACGCTTCAACGCATATGCCGCTGCGAGCAGATCGGCACAATCCTCCGTCTGTGGGGGCGCGGCGGGATCCGACGTGCACAGGGCGAAGGTCGCCTCATAGCTGAACATGGACGGGCGCGGGGCCCACTCGGCCGCTGCCGACAGGGGCCAGAGAACACAAAGAACAAGGGCAATCCGTATCATGGCCGTGGCATGGCATGTCCATTGCGTTCACGCAAGCGCGGGCCTCTGGACGGGCCGCTGACGGCGGGGCATGGTGGCGGCCCGAGTTACGCTTCCAGACAGCGGAGATATCATGTCCGACCTGACGATCACTTGCCCCACCTGTTCCAGCGAAATCGAGTTGACCGAGCAACTGGCCGGTCCCCTTGTTGCGGATCAGAAGGCTGCGTTTCAGGCGCAGCTGGAACGTCAAAGGGCCGAAGCAGCACAGGCGCTGGCACAGGCGCAGGAACAAGCCAAAGCCGCAGCAAAAGCGGAGGCCATGGATGAGGCAAAGGCACTGGCTGAGCGCGTGAAAGAGCAGGACGCAAAGCTTCGCGAGGCGCAGGCCGCGCAAGCGGCTGCCCTGAAGCGAGAGCAGGAGCTCAAGGACAAAGAAGCGGAGATGGAACTGACGCTTCAGAAGATGCTGGCGGCTGAACGGCCCGCGTTGGAGGAGCGGCTGGCCAAGGAAGCGCAGGAGAAAGCTTCCTTGCGGGAGGCCGAACAGGCGCAAAAGATCGACGCGCTGACCAAGCGGATCGAAGATTTGCAGCAGCGCGCCACCCAAGGGTCCATGCAGACCCAAGGCGAAGCGGCCGAGATGGTGTTGGAAGATACGCTGGCCCAAGCCTTTGCAATGGACGGGTTCACGCCCGTCGCCAAAGGGGTCAGCGGGGCCGATGTCCGTCAGGATGTTATGTCAAATAATGGGGCTGTCGGGGCGATCCTCTGGGAAAGCAAACGCACGAAAAACTGGACGGCAGGCTGGCTTGCGAAATTGCGGGACGACCAGCGCGCGGCAGGGTGTGAGGTCGCGGTGCTGGTGTCGACCGCACTACCCGACGGGATCGAGAGTTTCGGGCAGGTCGACGGCATTTGGGTCACGGCGCCCCGATATGCCGTGCCGCTGGCATCATCGCTGCGGCAGGGCTTGATCGACGTGGCGGGCGCCAAGGGCCGCGCGATGGGTCAAGAGACGAAGATGGAAATGATCTACGACTACCTGACC
Organism: Pseudooctadecabacter sp.; assembly: GCA_020628265.1. Lineage (GTDB taxonomy): Bacteria > Pseudomonadota > Alphaproteobacteria > Rhodobacterales > Rhodobacteraceae > Octadecabacter. The sequence continues at coordinate 3,464 of JAHDFG010000036.1, forward strand.
GGCACCCAGTTCAAGCAACGTGTCGATGCCATCGTCGAACGGTTCGAGGACATGCAGGACAACCTGCGCAAGGAACGCGTCTTCATGGAAAAGCAATGGGCGCTGCGGGCCAAGCAGATTGATCTGGTGATCGGGTCCACGGTGGGCATGTACGGCGATGTGCAGGGGATCGCAGGGCGCGCGATGCCCGAGATCGAAGGCGTGGACCGTTTGATGATCGGGGATGAGTGATCGTCACGGCAACGCATCCCTTTTCACCCTGATCCGCGTTCAGGACTATACATCAGGGGCGAATGCCTCTATCGGCGGAGCCTTCTCCGACCATTGGTGACCCATGACAGATTTTTCAGGCCTTCCGGCAACCCTCGCGGCGGCGCTGACCGAACGCGGCTATGACGCTTTGACCCCCGTCCAAGAGGCGGTTCTGGATGAGGCGTTGCAGGGCAAGGACTTGCTTGTCTCTGCCCAAACCGGATCGGGCAAGACGGTGGGCTTTGGTTTGACGCTCGCGTCGGACCTTCTGGACGATCAGGGCATGTTCGGTCCGGCGGCGACGCCCTTGGCGGTCGTGATCGCCCCCACGCGGGAACTCGCCCTTCAGGTCCGGCGCGAATTCGACTGGTTGTTTGAAAAGGCGGGCATCGTAACCGCCTCTGCCGTGGGCGGCATGGATCAGCGTACCGAACGGCGCGCGCTGGAACGGGGCGCCCATGTGGTCGTCGCCACACCGGGGCGGCTGCGGGACCATACGGCGCGCGGGGTCATCGACCTCAGCGACCTGCGGGCTGTTGTCCTCGATGAAGCGGACGAGATGCTGGATATGGGCTTCGCCGAGGACCTTGAGTTTATCCTTGATGCGACACCCGCCGACCGCCGTACGTTGATGTTTTCTGCCACGGTCCCCCACGGGATCAGCAAGCTGGCGAAGACCTATCAGAAGGACGATGCGGAGCGTCTGAAAGTCGGCAGCGCCGAGGCGCAGCATGCGGACATCGCCTATAGCGCGTTGAACGTGGCCCCCTCGGACATCGAAAAGGCGATCATCAACCTGCTGTGTTTCCACGACGCCAAGACCGCCATCATCTTTGCCAACACGCGGGCCATGGTAGGCCGCCTGACGGCCAAATTCTCGAACCGCGGGTTTTCTGTTGTGTCGTTGTCTGGGGAGCTCAGCCAGTCCGAACGGACCAACGCTTTGCAAGCCCTGCGCGACGGGCGGGCGAACGTCTGCGTGGCCACGGACGTCGCCGCACGCGGCATCGACCTGCCGGGGTTGGAGCTGGTGATCCACGCGGACCTGCCGTCCAACGCGGAAACCCTGTTGCACCGATCCGGTCGCACGGGGCGGGCAGGGCGCAAGGGACAATCGATCCTGATCGTGCCGGGTCGACAGCGGTCCAAAGCGCAACGGCTGCTGAAATTCGCCAAGCTGGACGCCACATGGGGCGAGCCCCCATCGGCCGAGGACGTGCTGGCCCGCGAAGAAGAACGCATCATCACGGACCCCGCCCTTGCCGAGGCACCCAACGAGGAGGAAGCGGCCTTCGCCGCCCGCCTGCTGGACGGCCGCACGCCTGAACAGATCGCCGCCGCCTACCTGCGGCTGTTCCGCAAGCACAACTCCGCGCCCGAGATTTTGGGTGCTGTGCCAGAGCGCGGGAAGAAAGAGCCGGCCAATCACGCCGACTTCGGCCCCAGCACGTGGTTCTCGCTGTCTTTGGGCCGCAAGGACCGTGCTGAACCCCGCTGGCTGTTGCCGATGATCTGCCGCAATGCGGGGATATCCAAGACGGCCATCGGGGCCATTCGAGTCCAGTATCAGGAAACCTTTGTCGAGATTTCCAACGACGCCATCGACGCAATGAATGCAGAGCTTGGCCCGGATCTCAGCCTTGAACAGGGGGCTGCGTTGACCGAACTGGACGGTATGCCGGATTTCGACGCCTCGCCGAAGGGCCCGCCCGCTGCTCCGCGCAAATCCTTTGACGGACCCAAGGGCGGCAAGCCTCATCGCGACAAGCCACAGGGTGGCAAGCCGCGCGGTGACAAACCGCGTGATGACAAGCCACGCAGCGACAAAGCCCCAAAATGGGAGAAGCCCGCGCCGAAAGCGGGCAAACCAAAGGGCAAGCCCGAGGGGAAACCGCCGCACGACGGGGCGGGCTGGCCCAAGAAGGAACGTCACAAATCCGGCAAGCCCAAGACGGAACGCCAAGAGGCCAAGCCCGCACCAAAGGCAGAGGCCAAACCCAAGGCGCCACCAAAACAGCGCAAGGGCGCGACCGATACCTCGAAATCCTTCCGCAGCCGTGACGGTGGCAAGCCCAACAAAGGAAAGGGCGGCCCAAAGGATCGCTCGAAGGGGAAAGGTGGCACGTTCGCCAAGCGCAGCAAGGGCGGCGAGGCGAAACCGTTCAGGAAGCCGTCTAGGTAGTCAGCCCCGCATCACGGTCGCCCCACGGGGCTTTCCCGCAAAAGAAACCGGGTCGCCCTAAGGCGACCCGGTCTTGTTTATTCCCCTGCGGATTTCGTCTCGAACCGCAAGCCATAGGCGCTGCGATTGGGGAAGCCTTCCCAATAGGTATGCTCGGCGGTCTCAGCCCCCGCATCATCAAGCGACCAGACGCCATCTGCGGCCACGGGCACCAGATCAAAGAAGGCCGTGCGGTCCTCGTTCTTGAGGTGTTGATCGAGAAACGCCGTGACGAAATGCTGGCTGATATTGTTCATCCGCACATTGTCCCAGACCGCGTCTGCGTAATGTTCGAACGGGGCCCAACCCAGATCGGCGTTGACGGCGTAGCCTTCTTGCGGGGACGGCATGGGTGCGCCTGCGTTGTGATTGGCATTGTCGAACGTCAGCAGGTGACGGGTGGTGTTGACCGTGTCGTCAAAGATGCCGCGGATGGCGTCGTAGATGCTGACGTCATCGACGCTGCCTGCGATCAACATCAGCGGATCGTTGATCCCCGCCCAACCACCGGCATCCCAAAAGCCGGTGTTGTTGCCCCACGGGCCAAAGGCCACAAACGCCTTCACGCGGTCATCGGACAGGGCGGCGTGGCTTTCGGTGCCCATCATGTTGCGTTCCAGCAGGCCTTGCGGTGCGCCCCAGCTGTATTCGGTGCTGGCCTGCGTGACGCCAGCACCGGCAAAGATCA
>JAHDFG010000036.1:6724-11269 GCA_020628265.1 Pseudooctadecabacter sp.
GTGCCGTCACGCAGCATCGCTTGATATTCACCACCCGAAACGGTGCCCTCGGCCGCAGGGTACCAGACCTCGACCGTCAGGGCGCGGTCGGCCCGTGCGATTGGCCCTTCGGCCCCCGTGTTGACCACATCGATCTGGTCGGGATTCACGAAGGTCAACTCACGGACGCCAACCGCCATGTCACCATACGCCGCAAGCGCGGGGGCGTCGGGCCGAATGATATCAATCCTGTTCTCGGCAAGGGCAGGAACGGCCAGAATGGCAAGGGCGGCACTGGCGGCAAGGCGGCCAGAGAATTTAACTGAGTGGGTCATCTTATTCTCCTTCTAGGGGTGTAGACCTAGCGACTTTCGCCCTTGCGTCGATGGCATGGTCCAAATTTTCACATAAGCGTCACGTCAAACGGGCAGGACCGTGCCAGTGGGGCACGGGGCCCTTGCCTTACGGCTCATTCCCGCCTATACGCGCGCCAGTTGATGGGTCGTTAGAACGCACAGCAGGGCAGGGTCGGAGTTTCCGGCCCTCTTTTGTTGTTTGGACGCACCAGCGAAAATTGAAACCAAGTCCGGCGGGGCAGCCCCTCGCGCAGGCCAACACATAGCGGAAACAGACGCCACATGGCTCAGAACGCATCTATGGAGGAATTCGAAGCCCTCCTCGAAGAAAGCTTCGAAATCGACACGCCGTCCGAAGGCAGCGTTGTCAAAGGTAAAGTCATCGCAGTCGAAAATGGCCAGGCCATCATCGACGTCGGCTACAAAATGGAAGGCCGCGTTGACGTCAAAGAATTCGCAAACCCTGGCGAAGCCCCTGAAATCGCAGTTGGCGACGAAGTTGAAGTCTTCCTTCGTTCCTCTGAAAACGCCCGTGGCGAAGCTGTCATCTCCCGTGAGATGGCCCGCCGTGAGGAAGCATGGGATCGCCTTGAGAAAGCATATGCAGACGAAGAGCGCGTCGAAGGCGCCATCTTCGGTCGCGTCAAAGGCGGCTTCACTGTCGATCTGGGCGGCGCTGTGGCGTTCTTGCCTGGTTCTCAGGTTGACGTGCGCCCCGTGCGCGATGCTGGCCCGCTGATGGGTCTGAAGCAGCCGTTCCAGATCCTGAAAATGGACCGTCGTCGTGGCAACATCGTTGTGTCCCGTCGTGCGATCCTCGAAGAATCCCGCGCCGAACAGCGCGCCGAAGTCATTGGCAACCTCACCGAAGGTCAGGACGTCGATGGTGTGGTCAAGAACATCACCGAATACGGTGCCTTCGTTGACCTTGGCGGCGTAGACGGCCTGCTGCACGTGACCGACATGGCATGGCGCCGTGTGAACCACCCGTCCGAGATCCTGTCGATCGGCGAGACGATCAAGGTTCAGGTCATCAAGATCAACAAGGAGACGCACCGCATCAGCCTCGGCATGAAGCAGCTGCAGGACGACCCATGGGATGCCGTGGCCGCCAAGTACCCGCTGGACTCCGTCCACACGGGCCGCGTGACCAACATCACCGACTACGGTGCCTTTGTTGAGCTGGAAGCCGGTGTCGAAGGTCTGGTCCACGTCTCCGAGATGTCCTGGACCAAGAAGAACGTCCACCCGGGCAAGATTGTCTCCACCTCTCAGGAAGTGGAAGTCATGGTTCTGGAAATCGACGAAACCAAGCGTCGCGTTTCCCTCGGCCTCAAGCAGACCATGCGCAACCCGTGGGAAGTGTTTGCAGAAACGCACCCCGAGGGCACCGAGGTCGAAGGCGAAGTCAAGAACATCACCGAATTCGGTCTGTTCGTTGGCCTCGACGGCGACATCGACGGCATGGTTCACCTGTCCGACCTGACATGGGAAGGCCGTGGCGAGGACGTGATCGGCGATTACCGCAAAGGCGACATGGTTCAGGCCAAGGTCACCGAAGTGGACGTCGAGAAAGAGCGTATCTCTCTGTCGATCAAAGCCATGGACGGCGACCCGTTTGCGGATGCAACCGGCGGCGTGAAGCGCGGCTCCATCATCACCGTTGAAGTCACCTCTATCGAGGATGGCGGCATCGAGGTGGACTACGAAGGTGCAAAATCCTTCATCCGTCGCTCTGATCTGTCCCGTGACCGTGCCGAGCAGCGCCCCGAGCGTTTCCAGGTCGGCGACAAGGTCGACGTGCGCGTCACCAACATCGACAGCAAGACCCGTCGTCTCGGTCTGTCGATCAAGGCACGCGAGATCGCAGAAGAGAAGGAAGCCGTGGAACAGTTCGGTTCCTCCGACTCCGGCGCGTCTCTGGGCGATATCCTCGGTGCAGCCCTGAACAAGGGCGACGAGTAACGCCGCTGACGATCCGCAAGGATCACTCGAAATTGAAGGGCCCCGCAGCTGTCTGCGGGGCCTTTTTCCGTCAGAATACTATGTCGAATCACATAAGCGCAGAACCTGTCGTTCCCTGCGTTGCTAAGGCCCGATCGCTCAAATGGCGTGTAAATCGGCGCAAATGCACTGAAATCGCTACGGAAAGCCGTTTCTGGGTTCTTCCTCGATTATGATTTCCGTCCTATAGTCTCCCCTCAAGCGCTGTGCGCTGGCCAAGGGAAGACCGGTGGGGGAGAACCGCAAATGATCCGTTCCGAATTGATCGACAAGATCGCAGAAGAGAACCCGCATCTGTATCAGCGTGACGTGGAACGTATCGTTAACACCGTGTTCGACCGGATCATTGATGCCATGTCGCAGGGTGACCGTGTGGAGCTTCGCGGGTTCGGGGCGTTTTCGGTCAAAAAGCGCGATGCCCGCATGGGCAGGAACCCGCGCACGGGCGAGGCCGTTCAGGTCGAAGAGAAGCATGTGCCGTTTTTCAAGACCGGTAAGCTCTTGCGGGACCGGCTCAACGGGAAGTAAACTCATCCCATGAAATATATCAGATATACGTTTTGGGGGATCGTCGCGATCTGCCTGATTATCGTTGGCATGGCCAACCGCGAAATCGTCACGCTGCGTGCGCTGCCTGAGGCTCTTGCGACGCCGCTGGGCATTTCGCCGGACATCAACATGCCGCTGTTCATGGCGATCTTCATTGGCGTCGGTATTGGCCTTTTGATCGGCTTCCTGTGGGAATGGGTGCGCGAACATCGCATTCGTTCGGACGCCCGCGCCAAATCTCGTGAGGTCGATGCCCTCAAGCGTGAGGTCGACGCCCTCAAGACTGAAAAGCACGAAGGCAAGGACGAGATTGTCGCCTTGCTCGACAAGGCCAGCTAACGGGCCATGCCTGATACCGTTCGGATCAAGATGTGCGGTCTTCGGACCGCATCCGACATCGTGGCTGCTGCCGGGGCAGGGGCCACCTATGTCGGGTTTGTGTTCTTCGAAAAGTCGCCGCGCAACGTGACGCTGGCCGAGGCTGCGGCGCTGGCTGTCGAGGTTCCGGTTGGCATCATGAAGGTCGCCTTGGTGGTGAACCCCGATGACAGTTTCCTCGACGACCTTGTGGCAATGGTCCCCCTCGACATGATCCAGCTACACGGGGCCGAGACGCCCGAGCGCGTGGCCGAGGTCAAGGCGAGGTACGGTCTGCCCGTGATGAAAGCCGTCGGGATCGCGGGTGCGGAAGACCTCCCCAAAATCGATGCCTATTCGGCCGTGGCCGACCAATTGCTGATCGATGCCAAACCCCCAAAGGGCGGCGATTTGCCGGGGGGCAACGGTCTGACGTTTGATTGGCGGCTGCTGGCCGATCGCAAATACTGGACGGTGCCGTGGATGCTGGCCGGAGGTTTGACGCCGGACAACGTGGCCGAGGCCGTGCGGCTTACGGGTGCGCGTCAGGTCGATCTGTCCTCTGCCTTGGAACGCGCACCGGGGGTGAAAGACCCTGCGAAAATCGCCGCATTCGGCGCGGCGGTGGCAAGGATTTCTTAACCACGAGGTCGCAGGCTGGGGGCATGTCCGGCCTGCCTGAAACACCTGCCCTGTGGTTCCGCCATTTGTTTGATGTCAAAGCCGCCAAGGATGGTGGCGTCGTGCGCCGCAAGGTCCGCGATATGGAACGGATGGTCGGGCGCGATCTGTTTGAACGTGAAATCGCACGGCGTGGATTTACGGCAGTAGAGAACGCCGCTCAGGTCGTCGTTTTCTGCAATCACGAACCCGTTCGCCGGACCGTCGCCGGGGGCAAATCCTCTCCGAGGATTTGACGCCAGACTTTCGAGGAAAGTCTGACCGTCCAGCCATGCTGTTTCGCTTTACCATAAGGGGTCACCGCGCTACATCTCTCGCCAGCCCTAGGGAGATGTGCAATGCCTGACGATCTGATCAATTCCTTCATGACCGGCCCCGACGAAAACGGCCGGTTCGGTGACTTCGGCGGTCGGTTTGTGTCCGAAACACTGATGCCCCTGATCCTCGAGCTTGAGGAACAGTACGAGCACGCCAAGACCGACGACAGCTTCTGGGCCGAGATGCATGACCTGTGGACGCATTACGTTGGCCGACCCAGCCCGCTCTATTTTGCCGAACGGCTGACCGAGCATCTGGGCGGTGCGAAGATCTACCTCAAGCGGGATGAGCTGAACCACAC
>JAHDFG010000036.1:11369-12439 GCA_020628265.1 Pseudooctadecabacter sp.
CCCGACACGATCATCGCCGCCATCGGTGGCGGGTCCAACGCCATGGGCCTGTTCTTCCCGTTCCTTGATGACAAGGACGTCAACATCATCGGTGTTGAGGCCGGCGGCAAGGGCGTGAACGCCAAGATGGAGCATTGCGCATCACTGACCGGCGGCCGCCCCGGCGTGCTGCATGGCAACCGTACCTACCTTTTGCAGGACGATGACGGCCAGATCCTCGAAGGATATTCTATCTCTGCCGGTCTGGATTATCCCGGCATCGGGCCTGAACACAGCTGGCTCAATGACATCGGCCGCGCGCAGTATGTTTCGATCACCGACAAAGAAGCGCTTGAGGCGTTCCAGTTGTGCTGCACCACCGAAGGCATCATTCCGGCGTTGGAGCCCAGCCATGCGCTGGCCCATGTGATGAAGATCGCGCCGGACCTGCCCAAGGATCACATCATTTGCATGAACATGTGTGGCCGTGGCGACAAAGACATCTTCACCGTCGCCCGCCATCTGGGCTTTGATATGACGGGGCCGGAGGGTCGCAACGTCGAGTAATCGTACGGTTTTGCGCAGAATGAGGGGGTCATAAACTCAGGTTTATGGCCCTTTTTCTTTGGTTTATGCAGGATCGTTTAAACCGCAGGCCAATATCGCAAAGGGGGCGATCCTGTTTGGTTGGCCGCAGCACAGCATGTCGCTGCGCCGACCAGAAAACAGGAGACTACCATGTCTATCAAAAGCACTTTGATTGCCAGCACTGCCATTATCGCCCTCGGGTCGTCGGTTGCCTTCGCGAATATCACCGCCGACCAGCTGGCGGAGGCCTATTCCGACTATGACTACGTTGAAATCAAGACCGGCATCAGCCAGATCAAGGTTGAGGCAACGCGCGGTTCCAGAACGCTTGAGGTCATTTACGACATCGCGACCGGTGATATCCTCAAATCCGAGGTCGAAGACGCCGATGTAGATGACCGTGGCCGTACGGGTGTTGAATTCGATATCGAGGATGAAGATTTCCTCGACGACGACGACGACGACGACGACGACGACGACGACGACGACGACGACGACGACGA
>JAHDFG010000037.1 GCA_020628265.1 Pseudooctadecabacter sp.
AGGGTGACCGCGCGCTTTTGAACCTTGGCCACACCTTCTGTCACGCGCTGGAGGCTGCGACAGGCTATTCGGACCGCTTGCTGCACGGCGAGGGCGTGGCTATCGGCTGCGCCTTGGCGTTCGAGCTATCGGCGCGGATGGGCCTTTGTTCCCAAGAGGAGCCCAGCCGTGTGCGGGCGCATTTGAAAACCATGGGGATGAAAACCGACATGGCGGACATTGAGGGCGATTTGCCAGACGCGGCCGGACTGTTGGATTTGATGGGGCAGGACAAGAAGGTCGTTGCAGGTCAGCTTCGGTTTATCCTCGCCAATGGGATCGGGTCGGCCTTTGTGTCGTCCGACGTGCAGCCGGATGCTGTTCTGTCCGTTCTGGAGGATGCTTTGGCGTTGCGCGGCTGACCAGATTTCGAATTTGCTTTGCAAATCCGATCCGGTGCCTTTTGTGTCGAATTTGCTTTGCAAATCCGACGGGGGCTCGCTGCGCTCGAAGGTGAGGGGCGCTGCCCCTCAGCGCGTACCGCGCCTCACCCCGAGGTATTTGGGCATCAAAGAAAGTGGTTAGGGGTCCAAGGGGCTACCGTGCAATTAAAAAGCCCGTGCGCACGTGGCACACGGGCTTGGTATCTTCCAAGTTTGTTTTGGTCTCTAGAACGGGATTTCGTCGTCCATGTCGGAGCCGCCACCGCCGCCGCCGGAATAGCCGCCGCCCTGATCGCCTCCGCCGTAGCCACCGCCACCGCCACCGCCGTAGCCGCCGCCGGACTGGTCGGCCATGTAGCCGCCGCCACCGCCGCCGCCGCCGCCATCGCGACCGTCAAGCATGGTCATGACACCGTCGTAGCCCTGCAAAACGACCTCAGTCGAATAGCGATCCTGACCGGATTGGTCCTGCCACTTGCGGGTCTGAAGTTTGCCCTCGATGTATACTTTCGAGCCTTTGCGCAAATATTGCTCGGCAACGCGGACCAGACCTTCCTGGAAGATGGCGACAGAGTGCCATTCGGTCTTTTCGCGACGTTCGCCTGTGTTGCGGTCTTTCCAAGTTTCGGATGTTGCGATGCGCAGGTTGCAGACCTTGCCGCCATTTTGAAAGCTGCGCACCTCGGGATCGCGCCCCAGATTGCCGATAAGCATGACTTTGTTAAGTGATCCGGCCATGGTGTGGCGCCCCCTTCGAATCTTTGATTTGTCGTTCCCTTTTACATCACTCCAGAGTGGTTAATGGAACCCTAGCGGATGGGCTCGCGTTGTACTTTTTAACTATAAAGTGTGGAAACACCCCCAAGGCTGGTCTATATCTGGCGAAACTTGGGGAGTGTGTTGATGCGCGTTCTGGCAATTTTGAGTGGTCTGGCTGTGGTGGTGACGTCTATTCCCGTCGCGGCTGATACGATTTCGACGCGGAACCGGACGTCCCTTTTCAGTTCACAGTTGCAGGTTTTGGACGGACGAGCAGCGTCCCAATACGCCAATTCCGTCCGGCTGCAGCCACCACGGGTGGAAGTGCCCGCTGCGGCCAACACCGGACCGGCCTATAGCGGCAATTATCGCGGTCAGTTTCTTGAAATGGCGAAATCTGCGGCTCGACGTAACAACGTGCCGGAAGACCTGTTTCTGCGGCTGGTCCAGCAGGAAAGTGCGTGGAATCCCAATGCAGTGTCCCATGCGGGTGCCATCGGTCTGGCCCAGTTGATGCCGGGGACCGCGCAGTATTTGCGGGTGAACCCGCGCGACCCCTACCAGAACCTTGACGGCGGCGCGAGATATCTGCGTGAGCAATATGACACCTTCGGGTCATGGCGGTTGGCTTTGGCGGCGTATAATGCAGGCCCAGGTGCGGTGCAGCAGCACGGAGGTGTGCCGCCATATCGCGAGACGCGGAACTATGTGCGGGTGATTTGGGGCAACTAAGTCGGATCACCACAATTGAAAAAGGCGCCACCGGATCGGGGCGCCTTTTGTTGTTTTTGGGGGCTTATTCCGCCGCAGCGTCGACCTGAATCACAGGCTCCATCGCGGCGAGGTCTGCATCGCTGAGGTGGCATTTGACCTGATGGCCGTCGGCCAGCACGCGAACAGGCGGAACTTCGCTTTCGCATTTGGCCGCACCCGCCTTGTCCTTCCAGCGGCAGCGCGTCTGGAACGGGCAGCCTGAGGGCGGGTTCATGGCCGACGGGATGTCGCCCTCAAGCACGATGTGCTTTTTCTTCACGCTGGTGTCGGCGATCGGCACGGCGGACAGCAAGGCCTCGGTATAGGGGTGATAGGGCGGGGCGAAGACTTGTTCGGTCGTGCCCAGTTCCACCACATGGCCCAGATACATCACCATGACGCGGTCGCTGAGGTAGCGGACGATGCTGAGGTCGTGGGAGATAAACAGCAGCGTCGTCTTTTCGTTGCGCTGGATTTCCATGAGCAGGTCGGTGACGGCGGCCTGAACCGACACGTCGAGGGCCGAGACGGGTTCGTCCGCGACCACGATCCGCGCACCACCGGCAAAGGCGCGGGCGATGCCCACGCGCTGCTTTTGCCCGCCTGACAGCTGACGCGGCATCCGATCAGCGAAGGCGCGGGGCAGTTTTACAAGGTCCAGCAGTTCCAACATGCGGTTCTTCCGCTCTTCATCGCTGTTGCCAATCTTGAAGATTTCCAGTGCACGGATGATCTGGCGACCCACGGTCATCGACGGGTTCAAGGTGTCAAACGGATTCTGGAACACCATTTGCACGTCGGCCACGGTCTGGGTGTCGCGGTCTTCGATCCCTGTGCTTTCGATGTTCTTGTTGTCGAGCAGGATCTGGCCGTCGGTGGCCGTTTCCAGCCCCATGAGGACCTTGGCAAAGGTAGACTTGCCGCAACCGGATTCGCCCACAATGGCCAGCGTTTCACTTTCGCGGGCCTCGAACGACAGGGTCTCGTTGGCTTTCACGACCTTCTTGTTGCCACCACCAAAGAGGGCGGAGGCTGCGACCTCATAGTATTTCTTGAGGTTGTCCATCTTCAGCACCACGCGCCCCGGTTCGGGCTTTTCGGTCTGGGCGCCGACCTCGATGGGTGCGTTCCAGTCGATTTCCTCGAACTTTAGACAACGAGACTCGTGGCGGTCATTGCCATGAATGGGGCGCATCTTGATGTCGCTGGCATCACAGCGGCCCGCTTCGAAATAGTCGCAACGGGGGCCAAAGTTACAGCCGGGCGGGCGTTCGTGGGGCAGGGGGAAGTTGCCCGGGATCGCCACAAGGGGGCGCGCGTTCTTGTCCGCACCCGGCAGCGGGATCGAGCGGAACAGCGCCTGCGTATAGGGGTGCTGCATTTCGTCGAACACGTCTTCGATGGAGCCGCGTTCCACGGCCTCACCGGAGTACATCACGCAGATGCGGTCGCAGGTTTCCAGCACGAGGCCGAGGTTGTGCGAGATGAACAGCATCGAGGTGCCGTACTTCTTGCCGAGGTCTTTGACCAGTTCGACCACGGCGGCCTCGACCGTTACGTCGAGCGCGGTTGTGGGTTCGTCGAGGATAAGCAGCGACGGTTTGGACATCAGCGCCATCGCGATGACGATGCGCTGTTGCTGGCCGCCCGACAGCTGGTGCGGGAAGGAGTTGAGCATCCGCGCAGGGTCGGGCAGTTTCACGTCGGTGACCACTTCCAACGCGCGTTCGTAGGCTTCTTTCTCGGAGACGCCTTCGTGGATCATCGGCACTTCCATCAGCTGTTTGCCGATGCGCATGGCGGGGTTCAGGGAGGCCATCGGCTCCTGATAGATCATGGCGATCTGGCTGCCGCGGATGTCGCGGAGTTCCTCAGTCGTCATGGTGTTCAGGTCGCGGCCCTTGAACTTGATCGAGCCGCCGACGATGCGGCCGTTGACGCCCAAATCCTGCATGACGCCCAGCGCCACGGTGGATTTGCCGCAGCCGCTTTCGCCGACCACGCCGAGCGCCTCACCGGGCATGATCTTGGCCGAAAAGTCCATCACGGCCGGGATTTCCCGCAGACGGGTGAAGAAGCTGATGGAGAGTTTGTCGATCTCAAGGATCGGACCGTCGTAGGTATCGTTTTCCATGAGATTAGTCCTTCAGGCTTTCTTCACGCAGGCCGTCGGCCAGCAGGTTCAGACCAAGCACAAGCGACAGCAGTGCGATGGCCGGTGGCAGAGCGGGGTGGGCGTAGATCAAAAGCAGCTTACGCCCTTCGTTGATCGTGGATCCCCAGTCGGGGCTTTCAGGCGGCAGGCCGAGGCCGAAGAAGCCCAAGGTGCCCAGAAGGATCGTGGTGTAGCCGATCCGCAGGCAGAAATCGACGATCAGCGGGCCGCGGGCGTTTGGCAGGATTTCCCACAGCATGATGTACCATGTGCCTTCGCCACGGGTCTGGGCGGCGGCCACGTAGTCGCGGGTTTTGATGTCCAGCGCCAAGCCGCGCACGATACGGAACACGGTGGGCGAGTTCACAAAGACCACGGACACGAAGACCACCAGAATGCCGCCGGGGATCGAGATCAGGTCAAGCGCATTGGGCCACACAAACAACGGTGAGCCTTGTTCTGACACCACACTGAGGTACAGCACCGCCAGTGGGATCAGCACGATCGCCAGCAGCATCGTGTTTTTGCTCGGTTGGCTGCGGTAGCGGGAATTGATCAGCACGCCAAAGAAGATCAGCGGGAAGACAAACAGGAAGGCCGCAAGGAAGTTCGGCAGGCCCGTCGCCACAATTTCCGGCGTGACCAGCAGATAGAACAGCAGGATCACAGGGAAGGCGAGGATCAGGTTAGCGAGGAAGCTCAGGACCGTGTCCAGCTTGCCGCCGTAGTAGCCTGCAGGAAGGCCCAACGTGATGCCGACCATGAAGGCAAAAAGCGTGGCCAGCGGGGCGATGACCATAACGATCACGGACCCTTCGACCATGCGGGTGAAGATATCCCGTGCAAGGTTGTCTCCGCCCAGCAGGTAGTGGGGGAACATGGTGTCCGGCTCGGGGACGGGCTCGCCCGGGGTCTTGTTCTTCAGGCCGGAAATCTGTTGCAGCGGGTCATGGGTGCCGATCATGTCGAACAGACCCACGAAGATCGCGGTGAACACCCAGAACATGACAAGGCCAAAGCCGATCATACCGATGGTGCTGTCAAAGAGTTTGCCATAAAGGCCCAGCTTGCGTTTGAACGTGATCGACAGCGCGAAGGTGACGATCAGTGCGATCCAGACGGGCAGGAACCGTTTGGACATCTCGCCCAGGATGCCAGCCTCGCCGTAGGGCATGAACCATGACAGTACGACGAACGCTGCGATCAGGGCGACGAGCAGCAGGAACAGCCAGCCGTTATAGATTTCCAGCCGCCCCAGAAGGCCGCCGCGCCCTTGCAGGGTGCCGTCGGGGTTGGCTTGCAACTTCACCTCGGGCGCAAAGAGCCCCATGACGAGTTGCAGGATGATACCGGCCACGAAAACCGCAGCGGTGATGGTGATGGCGGGGACGAGAATGCTCCCGAGGGAGCCGGTCCAGGTCAATGGGTCCATGGGTCTGGCTCCTTATGAGATGCGAATGCGCGGGTTGAGGAAGACGTAGCCAATGTCCGAGATCAGCTGTGTAATCAGCACCACGAAGACCGACACCACCGAGACGCCCAGCAGCAGTTCGATGTCGTTGTTCGAGGCGGCCTGCACCAGCGTCCAGCCGAAGCCTTTGTAGTTGAACAGCGTCTCGACGATCACGACGCCGTTCAGCAGCCACGGGAACTGCAGCATGATGACGGTGAAGGGCGCGATGAGCGCATTGCGAAGAGCGTGCTTCATGACGATGTTCGGGAAGCTCACCCCCTTTAGGCGGGCGGTCCGGATGTATTGTGCGGTCATCACTTCGGTCATCGACGCGCGGGTCATGCGGGCGATGTAGCCCATGCCGTAGAGCGCGATGGTGATCACCGGCAGGAAGAAGTTGTTGAAGGTGGCATCATCCATGGCGGATGTGGCCGTGCCCTTGAAATATTGCATGCCGAAGAGGGGCGTGGCGAAAACCGCGATCAGGATCACGCCCGAGACGTACTCCGGCGTGGCGGTGGAGAGGATCGAGATGGACGACAGCGACCGGTCGGTGCGGGAGCCTTCGCGCATGCCGGCCAGAACGCCGATGATCAGGGCACCGGGCACCATGACCATCATTACCCAGAACATCAGTTTGCCTGTCAGGCCAAGGCGCGTGGCGACGATGCCGCCGACGTCTTCCTTAAAGACCGTGGAGAAACCCCATTCGCCCTGCAGGATCCCGCAGAAGGTGGGCGTATCTTCGGTCGGTGCGCCATGGTTTTCGCAGCGGGCCCGCGTGTCACCGTCGGTGCCTTCGATCACATAGCCGGGCAGGACGCCCAGCCACTGGCCGTATTTCACAGGAAGGGACTGGGTGTATCCTCGGTTGCCCAGATAGGTTTCCACCTGTTCGTCCGACATGCGGAAGTTACCTTGGGTTTTGGCAAGCTTCTCGAGGTTCGGATACAGGTTGGTCAGCCAGAACACGATAAATGTCAGGCAAAGCGCCGTGAGGATCATCACCCCAAGACGTCGAAGAATAAACAGTCCCATGAAAGCCCCTGTTGGCTACGTCGCGCGGGTTCTTTGCCCTGCGATCGGTCGAGTTGGGTAGGTGAAAAGGCCGCCCGGTTTCCCGAGCGGCCCAGTCGAAAGGTTTAGGCTGCGACGCCGATCTTATAGATCTGCGGCAGATACGCGATGTGCATATCCCAGCCCACGAAGCCCGGCTTCGCGTGACGGTACACGGTGCGCCAGTAGGGCTGGATCGTCACTGCGTCGTCCGTCAGGACCTGCTGGATCTTCATCATCACCTCACGGCGTGCATCTGCATCCGCGATGGAGTTGGCTTCGTCCAGCAGGGCGTCGAATTCTGGGTTGGAATAGGCGAATTCGTTCCATGCTTCACCGGAGCGGTACGCCAGACCCAGAACCTGCGTGCCCAGCGGGCGGTGGTTCCAGTTGGTGGAGCTGAAGGAATAGTCGGTCCAGTCGTTCCAGAAGGTGGACCCAGGAATGACGGTCCGCTTCACGTTGAAGCCTGCGTCGCGCAGCTGGGCAGCCACCGCATCGGTGGTGTTCTTGCGCCAGTCATCGTCGATGGAGAAGATTTCCATCTCGAAGTCGGCCATGCCAGCTTCGGTCAGCAGTGCCAGAGCACCTTCGGGATCGTATTCGATCCGCGGCACGTCAGCCCATTCGGGGTGCATCGGACCCACGTGGACGTTGCGCGCTTCTTCACCCTGGTTGGCATAGCCAAGCTCGAGGCAGACAGCGTTGTCGACGGCCATTGCGATGGCGCGGCGGACGCGGACGTCTGCGTAGGGCTTCATGCCGTCGACTTCAGCTTCCTGGTTCGGACGGATGACGATCGTTGCAGCAGAGGCCACAGCGGATTCTTCATAGCCGATGCCGTTGAAGACTTCGACGAAGTCACCGACGGTTTCATAGGTCATGTCGATTTCGTCAGCTGCAGCTGCGGCAACCCATGCGGAGGGGTCGGTGCCGTAGTCGATGTATTCGATCCGGTCGAGGAACGCGCCTTTGCCAGCGTCGTAGCCCCACCAGTCGTGGCCTTCGTTGCGCACCAGAACGGACTTCACGCCCACTTCGTGCATCTCGGACAGGTAAGGACCTGTGCCAACCTGGTCGTTGAGCGGGTTTTCACCGTCAAAGCCGGAGTGGTAGATGGCAGCCGGATAGTCAGCCATGCCCGCAATCAGGGTGATGTCGGACTTGGGCAGGTTGAGTGTCACCTGATGGGAACCGGTCACTTCGATGGCACCTTCGATGGCCACACCAGTGTCCGCATCCACGAGGGAGGACATACGGCCAGCCATGGAGTTGCCTTCAGCAGCCGTGTCACACCAGTCGGTGATCACGCGGGCCACGTCTTCTGCGGTGAAGTCGTCGCCGTTGTTCCACTTCACGCCCTGACGGACGTTCAGTGTGTAGACGGTTGCGTCGTCGTTGACTTCCCAGCTTTCCAGCAGCATCGGCTCGAAGGAACCGTCCGAGTTGTACTCGACGAGGTATTCCAGCCAACCGGCATAGACGAACGCCATCTGGGTCCAGTCTGTTGCGCGGATGTCTTTGAGTGCGCGAACTTCCATCTGCATGCGCATGGTGCCGCCCTGTTGGGCGTGGCCGCCAGCCTGTGCGGGCTGCTGCAGGCCAAGCAGACCGTAGGCGGCTGCTGACGTCACGCCGAGCGCGGTTGTGCGGACGAGGAATTCGCGACGGTCGAGTTTCCCGTCGGCCACGTCTTTCACATACACGTCCACTGCGGGATGCAGCGGGGCGCCGGTGAGTGTTTGTTTGGTCATTGCGTGTTCTCCCTGATGACACGTTTCTGATTTTTGTAGGGTGGGTCTGTTTCGTCGTCCGGCCTCCGGCCATTCAATTGTCAGACATTCCACCTGAAGCCGCATTGGGCAGAGTTTTTTTCCTGCGGTCAACGGCTGCAATCGGCAAATTGGATCACGTTTGCGACGTTCGCACGGTCAAAAACCGACATCAAGGCGAAACCTGAGAATGCTGCGCTGCAGCAGGGACTTCGGTCAAAATGCCCATTCAAACCGCTGTGAGCGGTCCTTTTTTGCGGAATTGGGACGGTGTCAGGCCGGTTTCCGTCTGAAAGGCGCGGGTGAAATAGGCCGCGGAGCCAAATCCGAGGTCTTGGGCAATCTTTTTGACCGGATCAGGTGTGTCGCGCAGCCGCAGACGTGCCTCGAACAGGATGCGGTCGTTCAGAAGGGTCAGCGCGGATTTTCCGCTCATCTCTCGGCAGCAGCGGGCAAGGTGGGTCGGTGTAACGCCCAGTTTGGCCGCGTAATCGGCAACGCCTGCGTGTTCGTGAAAATCCCGTTCGATGAGGTCCGTGTAGGCTGCCACAAGACGAGCCGACGCGGTGTCGCTGCGCGCGTCCTTGGTGTCTTCGTCCCGCAAGGCCAGTTGGCGTTCGAAATAAACGGAAAGGAGGCCGAGTTGGTAATGGGCGGCGCGGGAATGGCTAGGTTGGTCTGATTTCAGCTCCCGCTCCAAAGCGTCGAGCTGGCTGGCTAGTTCCTTTTGCGCCACCACGTCTCGCAGACGCAGGTGAACGGGTTCAAGCGGCCATTCGGTGGCCATGGCCAACGGGATGGTCAGCATCTGGCCAAACACCGTCGGGCCAACCTCAAACCCGTACATGGTTTTGGGAGGAATATAGATCAGGTTGTTGGCCCCGAAGCCGCGGGTCAGTCCGGCGATGGTGATGCGGCCCTGTCCGCGCGCCACGAAGATCAGACGCGGGCTTTCATGGGATCGCATTGCCTCGGTGCGCCAGCGGCCGTGGGTGGCGTTCTGGGCAATGGCCGTCAGGGCGAGGCGGTTCTGCGGATCCGTCATCATGGGCGGGGTGATCTTTCCAAAGGTTCGATTTGTGCAAGTTTTGCCCCGAACACCCTGTGTTTCAACGAAAATTATGTGGACAATGTGTTACCGTCCACATCTGGTAGGGCGATTTGCTGCCACCCCTTCATGCGGGACCGCAACCAAGTGCGCTGGCGTTTGGCGTATTGGCGTGTGGCGATGATGATCGCCTCTCGCGCCGAATCAAGGGGCCTCTCCCCGCGCAGGACGTCGATCAGTTCTTGGGCACCGATGGCCTTGGACGACGGCGCCGCAGGATCCCAGATTGGCAACATCGCGCGGGCTTCTTCCAGCGCGCCCATCTCCATCATTATATCGAAGCGTTGGGCGATCCGGTCGTTCAACCAGTCGACGTCCGGCATCAGGGCGAGCGCTGTACCGTGGGAAAGCGGCAAGGCGGGTGGCGGGGTGTCGTTTTGCCAAGCACTGATGCTTCGGCCTGTGGCTGTTTGCACCTCCCACGCCCGTTGGACGCGGGCGCGGTTGTTCAGGTCCAGTCTGGCACGGGTTGCTTCGTCCAGTGCTTCGACCAGATCGGGCAGGGGGATGGCATTGGCTGCCTCGCGCACGTCTGGCGGGGTCTGCGGGATATCGGCCAATCCTTCGGTCAGGGCCGTGAAATAAAGCCCCGTGCCGCCCACGATGATGGGGCGCGGGCCACCTGCTATGTGTGCTTCAAGAAACGGCGTGACATCGCGCAACCAGTCACCGACCGAATAAGGGGCATCATAGGCCAGATGGCTGTAGAGCATGTGGGGCGCGCGTTCGAGGTCCTCGGCCGGCGGTTGGGCGGTCAAGATCGGCCAGCCTTGATAGACCTGTAGCGCATCCGCATTGACGATGACGCCGCCCTGCGCCTCGGCGATCTGCAGGGCAAGGCCCGACTTGCCTGACGCTGTTGGTCCGTAGATCAGAACCGGCTGGTCGGGGTCGATTTTGTCGATGTTGATCATGCGAAGTCCCATTGCGCCCAAGTCCCTTTTGCGACATTTTGCGACCAACCGGAAGACAACAGCAGGGGGCCCCGATGTCAGAGACCGAAAAGACGGCGTACAACAGGGTCATGCTGAAGATTTCAGGGGAAGCCCTGATGGGAGATCAGGGGTTTGGCCTGAACCCGCCCACTGTCGAACGCATCGCCAAAGAGGTCCAGTCCGTCCATGAGATGGGTGTTGAGATTTGTATGGTGATCGGTGGCGGCAACATCTTCCGCGGGCTGCAAGGCTCGGCCCAAGGTATGGAACGCACGACGGCGGACTATATGGGGATGCTGGCCACGGTGATGAACGCGTTGGCCATGCAATCCGCGCTTGAGGGGCTGGGCATCCACACCCGCGTGATTTCGGCCATCACCATGAACGAAGTGGCCGAACCCTACATCCGCCGTCGCGCCGTGCGACACCTTGAAAAGAAGCGCATTTGTATCTTTGCCGCCGGAACGGGTAACCCGTACTTCACGACCGATACTGCTGCGACCCTGCGGGCGTCCGAAATGGCCTGTGAGGCGATTTTCAAAGGGACCAAGGTGGATGGCGTCTACGACAAGGACCCCGCCAAACACGACGACGCCAAGCGCTATGAAACCATCACCTATGATGAGGTTCTGGCCCAACATTTGGGTGTGATGGACGCCTCTGCCATCGCGCTGGCCCGCGAGAACAGCCTGCCCATTGTGGTGTTCAGCCTTGATGACGAAGGCGGGTTCAAGGGTATTTTGGACGGTTCCGGAACCTCGACGACAGTAAAAGACTGATGCGGATTTCGTATGTGCTGGCCCTTGTTGCGGGTCCGGCCTTTGCCGATGACGACCTGATGGCCTTCTTTGAGGGGCAGGGGTGCACGATCGGTGCTTACAGCAGGGCTTTGGCGGTTGAGGCAGGGTACTCATCCGACGAAATCGCCGCATTTGAAGAAGCACGCATCGTCGAAGGACAATCCACGCGCCAAGGCGATTATCTGGTGATGGGGGCCGAAATCTGCACCATCAGGTTGCCTGATATCAAAAGCCGCTGGTCCGTCGATGATCCGGAGATCATTGCGATGGCACCGTTCATTGACAAGGATGTCGAATGGGCCTCCCGCACAATTCCAGTCGACGGCTGTTTCTTCGAGAACCCGATGGAGCAGTTTGTCGCCCTCAACGATGGCGACGAAGAGGCAGGCTATCGGGACTACATAAGCTTTATGGCTGCGGGTTTAGTGTCCGGTGACATTCGATATTACTCAGATGACCCGCTGTGGATGCCGCTCGGGGCGCAACTTTTGACAGGCGAGTGCGCCAAGGCGTCTAATGCGGACGTTGTGCGGGAGAACCATGCCTATCTGGTCAGCGGGTTTGGACCTTGGGTGCGGCAGGCCTACGACATGGATCAATGCACAGGCACCGGGTCCTTCGGAGATTGGCGTTTTTCGCTATTGCATCAAGGCCTTGATCCCGACGGTCCGCGCGAAGATCAACCTGTCGTCAACGCGGTGCTCGCCTTTGAGTGGATGATGATCACGACAGGCGCGCGCTGGAGGGTTGGTGACACTGCCTCTGAGAAAGGCGAAGAGGCACCACCGCTTTGCCGATACGAATGATCTCGCCCGATCTTTTTTGCCTCGTTCAGTACAGCCTTAGATCCCTCACGCTGTGACGCTCAATTTGTAAGCTCGAGAAGATACCGAAGATGCCTGAAGATTTCAGCCTTGAAGCCGACAATCTGATTCAGAGTTTGAACCGTGCCTTTGCAAATATGGGACGTCGATTGAGCCAGATCGTAACACTTTGCCTCGTCGCGACTTCTGCCGTTGCGGAGGCAGGCTGGGCGCCGACGGACCGCGACCTTGAGGTTCTCGACGCTTTAGGCGGCTATGGCTGTACGCTTGGCGATGACTCGCTTGAAGGGCTGGTTGGCCTGGGCATTGCATTCGACGATGTGCAGGG
>JAHDFG010000038.1 GCA_020628265.1 Pseudooctadecabacter sp.
AGATCACGATCGGGGGCCGGAATTTCGAAGTGGCCTGCCAGGAAGGCGAAGAGCAGTTCCTGTTGACGGCGGCTGCGATGCTGGACGTGGAGGCGTCCTCGTTGAGCACGCAGATCGGGCGGATGCCCGAAAGCCGGATGCTGCTGATGGCCGGTCTGCTGTTGGCCGACCGCACGGCGGGTCTGGAAGACAAGGTGCGTGAGGCCGAAGGGCGCATGGCACAATTGCAGGCCGAGCTGGAACGCGCGCAATCGGCGTCACCCGCTGCCGCTGAACCTGAGCGCATCGAAGTGCCTGTGATGCCAGAGGGTCTGACGGACCGTCTTGCTGCTTTGGCTGCAGATGCAGAGGCATTGGCGGATCAGGTGGAAAACACCTAGGGGGTGTGCTGGTGGTCGGGATTTCCCCACTAGGGTGAAACCGCCAATCGGGTGATGCTTTCCTTTCATTTGAAAGGAAAGTTTATGAAATTTCGATTTAGGTTAATCAGTGAGAAGGCGGGTCACGGTCCGCTTTCAAAGGTTCGCGTCCAATTGATCGGGCGCGCAAAAGGGGTCACTTTTGCAATGGCAGAGGTGGCCACCAACCCTTACGGCTACGGCATCTTCTCGATCCGCGAGGATGTTGAGGCCGAAGTTTTCCTCAGGCTCACTCCGGACTTTGCAATCCAAGTGGATGATGTGCATCTGCATGCGCATTACGCGGCAGAATTTGCAGTACCGGAGGGTGTCGAAGCCGATGCCGTGGCCTGTCACACGCTGCCGTGGCACACGGATGATCTGAGCCTCGACGACATCAGCGCTGTTCCAAGTGCCTTTCCCGATCTAGGGGACGGTGCCTTTGGTGAAGGGTATTGCGGGCGGATTTTGCCCAGTGACCGCGTGCCGGAGTTCACCCAGTTGACGGAAGTCCGGCGCACCCTGGAAGACGGATTTTCCTGCAAGGAAAGTGAGTTGCACCTAGAAGGTGGAGAGGCCCTGACACATGAGGTGAAGCACAGTTTCTTGGGGCTGTCCCTTGGGCATCTGTTGAAATCCACCACGTTGATGCCGTGTGAGAAAGTCACGATCGCGGTGCGCGAATGGACCAACCGGACCCGCCAGACGCAGGAACAGTCTTCACAAAGCGGGCAAACCCAATCCCAGTTTCTAAATGACCGGCAATCGTTAAATGAATTGGTTCAACAATCCGCATCGGAATTCTCGGTGGGATTGAAGGTAGGAGCGAAGGCGACTGTCAAAAAGATCGATGTCGCCGTCGGGTTGGGGGCAGGTTATTCGACAAGTCAGGCCGATGCTTCCATCAGGCAAGACCTCAGCCGGACGATGCGCGCTACTGCAAGCGCCTATCGCAATGAAAGGCGCGTCGGGTTGGCGGAGGTCAATCAGGCCTACGCGCAGGAGGATGTCGTTCGGACATTTTGCAACAACAACCACTGTCGCACGCTGAACGTCTTCTGGCGGCAGGTGTATGAGAACTACAAGTCCGAAATCCGCCACCTGGGTACACGCAAGGTGGTGTTTTGGCCGCAATCAATCGAGGATTTCACCCCCGAAAAGATCGCCTGCAAACGCTATCTGCTGGAAGGCAACCTGCTTGATCCGAGGCTTGAAGCCTGTTGGGACGGCTTTGCCCGTCATCAAGTGGCGCCGAAGCCTGAAACGGTTGAGGCTGACGGACCTCGTCGAGGCGGGGATAGCACCGGTCTTTTGAAAAAGCTGGACATGTGGATTGCCATCGGCGGGAACGGTTTTGCCGAAGGGAATGCATTTTCTGTCACTTTGAAAATGAAGGACGGTTCAACCCAGAAAGCCTTCGTTGAACGCGACTCTCGCTGGAAGAAAAACGAGCAATATAGCGAGGTTGTCGAGTTCGATAGTAGCTTTGACCCCACCGAGATTGCCCAAATTATCGTCTCGAACGAGTCAACGGGCGTGCAGGGCGGCGCGGTCGAAGTGAATACAATCGAGTTCAGCTTTCTGGAGGAAGGGAAGCAAACGCTTTACTCCGGCCCCGTACGTGATCGGAAAATCCGGAAAGGCGGGAGCGAGGCTTTCGACGTCTCTTACATGCGTTCGGATGAGACACCGGACGCCCCTGTGGCTCCACCGGTCATCGACGATCAGGCTGAAAAAGATGCGGCCTGCGCGACGCGGCTGGAGCATCATATCCAATGCAACGCCCATTACTACAGTCAGCTGCTTTGGCTGGGGGTCGACGTCGAAGAACGCCGTTGCATGTTCGAAAAGATCCTGTGCGAGGGGCGGCCTTTGACCGACTTTATCGATCCTGTGCCCTTGGGGTTGTGGGGGTGCAATCTGGTCTTCGCACGGGCGGATATCCCGTTTGAGCCAGTGGAGGATGCGCCGGTGACAGAAGACCTGATTACGCTACCCACCAACGGGGTCTTTGCAGATGCGGCCCTTGGCCAATGCGGCACATGCGAGCCGATCGAGGAGGGTGTTTTCCGCGACTACACGGCGGGCCATTGCGGGTGCAGCGGCGCAGACACCCTGCCTGCGCCGTCCAGTCCTGAAGGGATCAGCACGGGGATCATCGCGACGGGGGACGCACTGACGGACCTCTTGGATAATTTGCCTGCGGCGGGAACGCAGACCAGCGTCCTTGCCGCAGCGCTGCAAGCCTTGGCCACTCAAAACGCCGCACTTTTGAAGGCGCTTTTGGAAGGGATCAAGCTGGAGTCGCCAAAACCCGAAGAAGGGAAGACGACGAAGACAACCAAGCCGTCAGGGCCGCCGCGCCAACCTCAGCCAGGTGAGCCTGGCGGGAAATAGTAGGGCTTGATTGCAAAAGGCCCGCGCGATGTTTCATATTGCGCGGGCCAATTGTGGAATTCGCAGCTGTTACGCGTTGGCTTCGCGGATCTTGTCGGCGGCGTCTTTGTCGAAGGTCACGCCGTTTTCTTCCAGCAGCGTGTCCAATTCGCCGGACAGCGTCATTTCGGTGATGATGTCACAGCCGCCGATGAATTCGCCCTTCACGTAAAGCTGCGGGATCGTCGGCCAGTCTGAGAAATCCTTGATCCCCTGACGGATATTCTCATCCGCCAACACGTTGACGTCTTCGAATTCGACGCCCATGAAATTCAACACGCCGGCCACGCGGGAGGAGAACCCACACTGGGGCATGGACTTGGTGCCCTTCATAAAGAGCACGACGTCGTTGGCGGTGATGGTGTCTTTGATTTGGGCTTCTGCGGTCATCGGTTCGTCCTGTCTGATGTTTGGCCTCAGATATGAGGGCGCGGCACGCGGATGTCTAGGGGGCCTTGTTTTTGTTGTCGTCGGCGCGTCTGGCCTTGGCGGGCATCATGGCGCGTGCTTGATGCTGTGGGTCGCTGCTGACACGGTATGGGCGGGAGGCATCGAAATTGCCCGGGCCGAAGACGTGCCGCTCGCCCGCGTGAAGGATTATGTCATCGTCAGAGGCGGTGCTGCCGCGCTTGGGCAGGAGGCCTGCGTGTTTGCGGCGTTCATGACGGATCAGGCCCCAGATGAACAAGCCAAGGAGGGCAATAGCGATGAAGGGCAGCGCGAACTGGATTTCTTCTGTGGTGACGCAGCTTAGCAGGGCAGGATCGCAGCCTGTCTCGGTGACGATTTCTTCCAAGGTTTACCGCTTGAGCCGGCTTAAGGTCCGGTGCAGGCCCTTGAGATCGGTTTCTTCCATGCCCAGCTTTCGCAGGTCTTGGGGGCGGGGGCGCATGTGGCTGAGGGGGCGGCGGTAGCGGCTGGCGAGCCAGTCATCCGCGAGGATGCCCATCACCAGCACAAGGCCGCCTATGGTCAGCCAGCCCAACATTATTCAGGCGCTTTGGTGGTCAACGCCAGCGCGTGCAATTCCCCGTTGGAGCCATCCATTTTGCCTTTGAGCGCGGCATAGACCATGCGCTGCTGTTGCACGCGGTTCTTGCCCTTAAAGCTGGCGTCGGTGACGGAGGCCGCGAAATGGGCGCCGTCATCGCCTTGCACTTCGATCTGAGCTTCGGGGAAGCTTTCACGCAGCAGCTGTTCAATCTCGGGGGCAGTGATGGGCATGACGACTCCGTATCTGATGAGACAAATGTAGGGAGGGGCGGATCAAATTTCTAGAAATTTGATGGCCCTTTACGCAAAGGTGTCGCCAAAGGTGCCCCGATAGATCGCCGCCAGATCGGACAGGGGAGCTGTGGCCCCGCCCATCGTCACGTCCGCACCGCCGAACTTGCCAACGGTCTGGATCGGCACGCCGGCCTCACCTGCAGCCAGCATCAGTGCTTCGGCCTTGTCGAAGTTGCAGGCGACCAGATAGCGGGCCTGATCTTCGCCAAAGAGGGTGGGCGTGTCTGCGGCGTCCAGCGTCACACCGGTTTCCGCAGCTTCGGCCATCTCGAACGCGGCCAATGCAAGGCCACCGTCGGAAAGGTCGGTGCAGGCGTCGATCCACTGGCGGTTTGTGCGGATAAAGTCGCCGTTGCGTTTCTCGGCGTCGAGGTCCACCGCAGGCGCGTCGCCTTCTTCGCGGTTGAAGACTTCGGCCAGAAGAGCGGATTGGCCAAGGTGGCCCGTGGTCTCACCGATCAGAAGGGCGACGTGGCCTTCTCGGGCGGTCCCGAGGATCATCTCGTCTTCGGATTTCAAAAGCCCGACTGCGCCGATTGTCGGCGTGGGAAGGATGCCTTGGCCGTCGGTTTCATTATAGAGGGACACGTTGCCCGACACGATGGGCATGTCGAGGGCGGCCACGGCTTCGCCGATGCCTTTGATCGCGCCCACGAATTGGCCCATGATTTCAGGCTTTTCGGGGTTTCCGAAGTTCATGTTGTCGGTCGTAGCAAGGGGGGTTGCGCCCACGGCGGTCAGGTTGCGGTAAGCCTCGGCCACGGCCTGTTTGCCACCCTCGGTGGGGTTGGCTTTGACGTAGCGGGGCGTGACATCGGACGTGAAGGCCACGGCCTTGCCGGTGCCATGCACGCGGACGATGCCAGCACCTTGACCCGGCTGGCGGATCGTGTCGGCCATGACCTGGCTGTCGTATTGTTCGTAGACCCATTGCTTGGCCGCGTAGTTGGGGGAGGCAAGGAGCGCCTTCAGCCCGTCAATGGGGTCGATGTTGGGCACATCGGCCAGTTCTTCGGCGGGCGGCGTTTCGACCCATGGGCGGTCGTATTCCGGCGCGGATCCGGACAGCGTGGCGAGCGGCAGGTCAGCCTTTACTTCGCCATTGTGCAGGATCAGGAAGCGGTCTTCGGGGATGGTTTCGCCAACGATGGCAAAGTCGAGGTCCCACTTTTCGAAAACGGCGCGGGCTTCGGCCTCAAGTTCTGGCTTCAGGACCATGAGCATGCGTTCCTGAGACTCAGACAACATCATCTCGTACGCAGTCATGTTGTCTTCGCGCTGGGGCACGTTTTCGAGGTTCAGCTTCACGCCCAAGCCGCCTTTGTCGCCCATTTCGACGGCGGAGCAGGTGAGGCCAGCAGCACCCATGTCCTGAATGGAGATCACGGCACCGGTGGCCATGAGTTCCAGCGTGGCTTCCATCAGACGTTTCTCGGTGAAGGGGTCACCGACCTGAACCGTGGGGCGTTTGTCTTCGATGCTGTCGTCAAATTCAGCGGAGGCCATGGTCGCACCGCCAACGCCGTCGCGGCCCGTTTTGGCGCCAAGGTATACGACAGGCATGCCCACGCCGGAGGCGGCGGAGTAGAAGATCTTGTCCGTGTCAGCCAGACCAGCGGCAAAGGCGTTCACAAGGCAGTTGCCGTTATAGGCGGGATGGAAGCGGACTTCGCCGCCCACGGTTGGCACGCCAAAGCAGTTGCCATAGCCGCCCACGCCTTCGACCACGCCGTGGACCAACTGGCGGGTTTTGTGGTGGGCCGGTTCGCCGAAGGACAGGGAGTTCATGGCCGCGATGGGGCGTGCGCCCATGGTGAACACGTCACGCAGGATGCCGCCCACGCCGGTGGCCGCGCCCTGATAGGGTTCGATGTAGGAGGGGTGGTTGTGGCTTTCCATCTTGAAGACGATGCACTGGCCGTCGCCGATGTCGACGATGCCCGCGTTCTCGCCCGGGCCGCAGATCACTTGCGGGCCTTCTGTGGGCAGGGTGCGCAGCCACTTTTTGGAGGACTTGTAGGAACAATGCTCGTTCCACATGGCCGAGAAGATGCCCAGCTCCGTGAAAGTCGGCTCGCGTCCGATGATCTCAAGAATACGGTCGTATTCGTCAGGCTTGAGCCCGTGGGCTTCGATCAGGTCGGGCGTGATGGCCGGCTCTTGCATGTGCGTCCCCCTTAGCAAGTTGGGGGTGCTTTACGGCAAGGAAGGCTGGGGTTCAACGGGCTATGACAAGCCGGTAGCCGCAATCCATCGTCTCTTGGTCCAGAAGGTGGCCATTGCGGGCAGTCCATGTCCCGTCATCAAGGTCGGATTGCAGGCGTGCGGCACCTACCTCAATGCCCGGAATGCGGTGAAATGTAGAGGAGGCGGCGCGCAAGCGCGGGTCCAGATAGGCATGGGGTCTGCGCCAATAGGCGTAAAGAAAGCCGTCGGTGCAATCGTGGGGAATGGGGATAGTCTGGATTTCGACCGGCCCCAGCCAAGTGGCGTATTGATCCATCGGAGGGAATTGGGCCGCATCGAGGCTTTCGTTGTCAGGGAAGTAGTCCAGCAGCCAGTGATTGGTGAAGCTGGGATCGAAGGTCAGCAGCACGATCGGGCCACGGGCGACGCGGCGGACCTCGGCCAGTCCACGCGCCTGATCAGACCAGTGGTGAAGGGTCAGGACGCCCATGGCCGCGTCCACGTGATCGTCGGGCAGGGGGATGTCTTCGGCACTGGCCTGAATGAGCTGCGCTGCGGGGTGTCGGCGTTGGGCGATCATCTCGGATGAGGGTTCGACCGCGATAACGGCGCGATCCTGCGGTTCATAGCTGCCGGTGCCTGCGCCGATGTTGAGCACTGTTTGCGAGTCGCCAAGGGCTGCGTGGATCGGGGCCGCGATGCGCGGATCGGGGCGGCGCAGGTCGGCGTAGTTCAGGCCGATGCGGTCATAAAGGACGCTCATCTTTCATTGTATCCTTTGCCCGCAAAGATGCGCGGTCGCAGCTTTTCGATGCGGGCGGTGCGTGTTGCGGATTGTTTGGCCCCGCCGATGTGTAGCAGATAGCCTTTCCGCCGACCCGGCGTGAGGGCGGCAAATGCGTCGGCCAATTCAGGGTCTGCATCCAGTGCATCGGTCAATTCATCGGGCACAGGGGTGTCGGTTTGGACCTTGGGGGCTTTCAGTCCCGCGTCGGCGTAGCCCTTGGCTTCTTCCAGATAGGCGAGGATCACCGGTTCTAACACGTCCAGCTGTACCGCATCTGTGATCCGGATGACGTCCGGTGTCGCACTGTTAGGGCCTTGCCGTTCGAGGACGCCTTCGGGGTCTTTCATCAGGCCCCTCTGAAAGAAGGTCAGGCGGATGTTGTCGCGGAAAGCGCCGATTATGGCGAGGTTGCGGCCTGCGTGCATATAACAAGGGTGTCCCCATTTTACGTGTTCGGAGAGCCCTGCAGACAGACAAAGGTTTCGCAGACGCAAGAGCGCGGAAGACCAGATTTGCGTGGAACACGCGGGCGTGTCGAACCGGTCGCAGCGGCCACAGCCTTTGGTGAAGTAGTCTTCGATATCGGTGATCATCGCAGCCTGACCCTGTCGTTCGATCCGAGCCTACGCAGGGTCTGCAAAGCTGTCGATAAGGTGTGTCAGAAAAAGAAAAGCCGGGCGCAAGGCCCGGCAAAGTCCAACAGGGAGGTATAAAGCGGCATTACCGCCTCATGCTGTCCAATTAAGCAGCAGTACCGAGTCGATCAAGCCTTAAGCACCACATGTAGTGCAAACCCGCTATGCGTGTGGCACATGGGTCACGTCACTTCGCGTGTGTTTTTGGGGATAATTAGACCGCAGCTTGTGCCTGATCGCGGATCTTCTTGCGGTGGGCGATGATCTCTTCCTGAACGAAATCACGGAAGGCCATGATCCGCTTCGACTGACGCAATTCTTCAGGATATGCAAGGAAAACAGGGACTTCGCCGCTTTCGACATCCGGCAGGACGCGAATAAGCTCGGGGCTGTCTTCGACGACGTAGTCGGGCAGCACGCCAATCCCGAGATCGGACAGAACGCCCTGCAGCACGCCGAAATAGTTGTTCATATGCAAAAGACGCGGGGTGTCGTGGCTGAGCAGGTGTTGTGTCAGGGTTGCGCCGGCCGAGACCTGAAACGCGCTGGGGCTTTGGCAAATCAGACGGTGGGCGCCGATATCCTCAATCCGGTCGAGGGTACCGGCGCGGTCCAGATAGGCTTGCGATGCATATAGGCGCATACGCACCGACATCAGCTTCTTGCGGATCAAATCGGCCTGGGATGGCTCTTTCATGCGGATGGCGACATCGGCCTCGCGCATGGGCAGGTCCAGCACACGTTCTTCCAGCATCAGGTCGATGTTCAGATCAGGGTACTTTTCATAGAGCGCGGGCAGGCGGGGGGCGAGCCACAGGGTACCGAAGCCTGTCGTCGTGGTGACGCGCAATTCGCCAAAGACCTCTTCTGCGCTGTCCTTGATGCGGGCCGAGGCGGCCTCAAGCCGGCGGGACATGGATTTGGTGGCGTCAAACAGCAATTCGCCCTGTTCGGTCAGAATCAATCCGCGGGCGTGGCGGTGGAACAGGACAGTCGAAAGCGATTCTTCGAGGGCACGGATTTGCCGCGAGACCGCAGATTGCGACAAATGCAGCGTGTCACCGGCATGCGTGAGCGATCCGGCATCGGCCACCGCGTGAAAGATTCGTAGCTTGTCCCAGTCCATCGGATATCCTTGTTGCATCTGTTACCGCTCACAATCTTGCACTTGTTACCCGCCCTTTATGTCTGTTTCATTTCGTGATGTCAGGTGCAAATCCGCTTGGTAGGTCAGCAATTGTGACCTAAGCTGACGTAGGAGACACGTAGCAGCTTGGGAGGGCGCTTGTGACACGTCAGGATATTTCGCTGAATGACCGGTATGATCTGGAAAAGGATCAGGTTCTGCTGAATGGCACGCAGGCGTTGGTGCGTTTGATGCTGATGCAAAAGGCACGGGACGTGGCGTCGGGGCTGAATACGGCTGGCTATGTCTCAGGGTATCGCGGGTCCCCTTTGGGTGCTGTGGATATGCAGATGACGCGGGCGGCGAAGCCGTTGGCGGCGGCCGACGTGACCTTTCAGGCGGGATTGAATGAGGATCTGGCCGTCACAGCCCTGTGGGGCACACAGCAGGCGCAGGTGAGGGGCGAGGGCACCCATGATGGCGTCTTTGGTCTTTGGTACGGCAAGGGTCCGGGTGTGGACCGGTCCGGCGATGTGATGCGTCATGCCAATATGGCGGGCACCAGCGCCCATGGCGGTGTGATCATGGCCATGGGCGATGACCACACGGGCGAAAGCTCCACCACCTTGCACCAATCCGACTGGGCCATGGTGGACGCCTATATGCCCATCGTCAGCCCTGCGGGCGTGCAAGAGGTGCTGGACATGGGCCTTTATGCCTATGCGCTGTCACGCTTTGCCGGTGTCTGGGTTGGCCTGAAGACGATGAAGGACACGATCGAGGTCACATCCGTTGTAAATGGCGACCCGCACCGCCTGTCCTTTGTCGAGCCGGAGTTCGATATGCCAGAGGACGGGCTGAACATCCGGCTGGTCGACACGCCCGTGGCGCAAGAGGCGCGGATGATCGACCACAAACGCTTCGCTGCTGAGGCCTTTGCCCGTGCCAATGGGATCGACAAGACCGTCTGGCCCAAAGCAGGGGCCAAAATCGGGTTTGTCGCGGCGGGCAAGAACTGGCTCGATCTGGTGCATGCCATGTCGCTGCTGGGGATTGATGAGGCCGAGGCGGCGCGGCTGGGCATTACCACTTACAAGGTGGGTCAAGTCTGGCCGCTGGATGTGACCAGCCTGAACGAATGGGCCGAAGACTTGGACCTGATTGTGGTGGTCGAAGAAAAGCGCAAACTGATCGAGGTGCAGATCAAGGAAGCCATTTTCGACGACCGTCGCGGGCGGCGCGTCTATGGCTGGCACAAGGGGGACGCGCAGAAAGACGGGCGGCGGGAGGAGTTGTTCCCGACCCGTTATGCGCTGGACCCCGTTTGGATTGCCGAAAAGCTGGGCGGTATCCTGATAGAAGAGGGCTGTAGGACCGAGGCGATTGAAGGCGGTTTGGCCAAGCTGGCTGAGGCCAAGCGCGCCGACAATGCCGAAGAGATCGCGGCGCGCTTGCCGTATTTCTGCTCCGGCTGTCCGCATAACTCGTCCACACGCGTGCCTGAGGGCGATCGCGCCTATGCGGGCATTGGCTGTCACTACATGGTGCAGTGGATGGACCGCTCGACCGTTGGCTTCACTCAGATGGGGGGTGAGGGGGCCAATTGGGTGGGTGAGGCGCCGTTCTCGACCCGCGATCACGTGTTCCAGAACCTTGGGGACGGGACCTATAACCATTCTGGCGTTCAGGCGATCCGCTTTGCGCTGATGGCGGACACGAATATCACCTACAAGATCCTGTATAACGATGCCGTCGCCATGACCGGCGGGCAGGGGAATGATGGGGGGCTGACCGCCGACCAGATTTGCCGTGAGGTTCTGGCGATGGGGGTGAAGACCGTGCATCTGGTGCATGACCCCAAGGAAGGACTGGACCTGAGCACCATTCCGGCGGCCGTTGAAATTTCCAAACGGGACAAGCTGGACGAGGTGCAAAAGACCCTCAGCAAGACACCCGGCGTGTCGGTTCTGGTCTATGTGCAGACCTGTGCCGCGGAAAAACGCCGCCGTCGCAAGCGCGGTCTGTTTCCTGACCCCGACAAGCGCGTGTTCATCAATACGGATGTCTGTGAAGGCTGCGGCGATTGCGGGGTACAGTCCAACTGCGTGTCCATCGTACCGGTAGAGACAGAGCTGGGCCGCAAGCGAGCGATTGACCAGTCGTCCTGCAACAAGGACTTTTCCTGCGTGAACGGCTTTTGCCCGTCTTTCGTGACGGTCGAAGGCGCGGAACTGAAGAGGGCTGCGACCACCACTGTCGACCTACCGGACATGCCCGCCCCTCAGTTGCCCGCTATTCAAGGCACCCACAACGTGGTGATCACGGGCGTGGGGGGGACGGGCGTTGTGACCATCGGGGCCGTGCTGGCCATGGCCGCCCATGTGGATGGCAAAGCTGCTGGGATGATGGAGATGGCGGGGCTGGCTCAAAAGGGCGGTGCGGTGCATATCCATTGCCGTTTGGCCGAAAGCGCGGACGACATTGCCGCAATAAGGGTCGCAACGGGGGAGTGTGATGCGCTCATCGGCGGTGATCTGGTGGTATCCGCGGGGGCCAAGACGCTGGGCCTGATGACCACGGGGCGCACCAAGGGCGTCGTGAATGCCCATGAGATCATCACCGGCGATTTCACCCGAGATACGGAATTCAAGCTGCCCACCGACCGGCTGGCAATGTCTTTGCAGGCGCGATTGCAGGATGGGCTGTCGATGTTTGATGCGTCTGAGCTGTCCCGCGTGCTGATGGGGGATGCGATTTATTCCAACATGATGGTTTTCGGCGCGGCCTGGCAGATGGGGGCAATCCCTGTTTCAGGTGAGGCGATCCGCAAAGCAATTGAGCTGAACGGCACGGCAGTGCAGCGGAACCTGCAGGCGTTTGACTACGGGCGCTGGGCTGTGCTGCATCCCGATGACGCGGCTCAGGTGCTGTCACCCACCGTTGTAGAGAAGCCAAAGTCGGTGGACGAAAAAATCGCATTCCGCGTCGACCACCTGACGGCCTATCAGGATGCGGCCTATGCCAAACGCTACAAGACCATGGTGGATCGCTTCGAGGGCGATCTGCGCGAGGCCGTGGCGCTGGGCTA
>JAHDFG010000039.1 GCA_020628265.1 Pseudooctadecabacter sp.
CGCTGATTGGCGGAACGTTGGCACTGCCATTTTACGGCACAATGTTCGGGCCGTTCATCGTGGTGGTCACCCTTTTGGGCGCCCCGATCCTGCTGCTGTTGTGGGTTTTCAACCTCGCAGGGGTCCACATCCTGCTCAGCATCTATCAACGTGAGCGGGATTCGATTTTCACCACGGAACGTATGTCGATCCCGGATCATCCCGACAGCCTCAGCACAAGGCTGCGGGGACGTTTCATCTAACGATCAGTCCTTGAAGTGGCGGCTGGATTTGATCTGATCCCAAGCCCAAACCACTTCCGCCAGTTGCTCTTCCTGTGACCGGTCGCCACCGTTCATATCCGGGTGCAAGACCTTGATCAAAGCCTTATAAGCCTTGCGGATTTCCGGCTTGGTCCAGTGATCCTTGGCCTCAAGGATTTCGATGGCCCGACGTTCGGTCGGCGGCAGCTTACGTGTCGATCCAGTCAGGGATTTGCCGGGGTTCTGTGTCGCGTTGGCGCCCAGCACCTGATGGGGGTCGTCGACGCCCAGACGCGCCCACGCACGCTGTTCTTCGGACCGGCCAAACGGCTTGGTCTCCCGTTCCCAGACGCGATCCTTGCTGGCTTGCGCGTTCAGCTCGGCCTCGGTGGTGTTTTCAAAGAAATTCCAGCCCAGATTGTACTCGCGCACGTGTTCCTTGCAGAACCAGTAGTAGTCATCCAGCACATCTGGGTTCTTCGGCGCACGATACTGCCCCGGCTCGTCACAGCCCGGCTTTTCGCACACTCGTGTTGATGTCTCGGACGCGCCGGACATCCCCCGACGACCGCGCGGGTTCTTCTTCTTGGAAGAAGAGACCGACATATCAAAACCAAAAGGATCGTCTTTGTTCATCACATCACCTTTCCGACTCGGACGTGAGATATTAAACCTTCCCTCTGAGGATTGAAGGGGGCAGAGGGGAAATAAATGTCGATGGAGCAGGAAATTCGATCACGGCTTGAAGAGGCCTTTGCGCCGACCGTGCTGAATGTCGTCAATGAAAGCCATCTGCACGCAGGCCATGCCGGCGACGACGGAACTGGCGAAAGCCACTGGCGGCTGGAACTTGCGGCATCCGATCTGCAGGGCAAGTCGCGCATCGCACAGCACCGCGCGATTCACGCAGCGCTAGGCCGCGACGTGATGGGCACCATTCACGCGTTGTCGATCAAGATCCTCTAGATCAATCCGCCTCAACCTGAAGGTTGGTTTGTTGTGGGTCCGACTTGCGGCGGTTGCTCCACGGGAAGGAAAAGCCGTCAGACTGGAGGGTCTCTGCAACGCGGTCGCGGGCATCTGCCGTCAGAACGTCGCCTTTCTCAGCTTCGTCCCTCTCGGGCGTCTCTGCTTGGGCTTCTTCAGGCGTGGCAGCGGTCTCTTCACTGGCGTTCTCGTTTGCCGTAGCGGGCTGCTCCTCCAGCGCTGCATCCTCTTCAGGCGAGGTCTGGTCTTCGATCAGCCCAGCCACAGGTTCCATCGCAGCTGCGGCCTCAACGACAGTCCGGCGGAAAACCAGCATGTTCTGGAAACTTGAGGTCCTGCCTGTCAGCCCCTGACGTTCTTCGACGGGCAGGGTGTCCGTGCGCTGGTATTCCCAGCCGTCAGCCCCCAACTCGTTCATCACGGTTTCCAACGCGTTGGCAAAGCGCGCAGGGGTCCCTTTGACACCCTTTGCTTTCAATCCGCGCGTCGGCGCAGGCACAACCTTGTATTCAAAAACTGCCATATCGTCCCTCACTCAGTTGGCGAATTTGTATCAACAACGGGCCGCAAGTCCAAGAAAAACAAGGGAAAGACAAACGACCCCATACCTAGTGTCCGAACCCTGCCAGCCCCTCAATATCTTCTTTGGCTTTCAAATATCCCGGGGGAGTCGCCCCAAGGGGGCGACGGGGGCAGCGCCCCCAATCCAAAAATAAAGTCTGCGCAGCAGTCCTTTGGATCAGCCGGACCTAAAGGCCAAGCTTTTCGGCAACGAGCTTGTTGACAGCCGCAGGGTTGGCCTTGCCACCGGTCGCTTTCATGACCTGACCCACGAACCAGCCTGCCAGCTTTGGGTTCACCTTGGCCTTTTCGACCTGTGCGGGGTTGGCCGCGATGATCTCGACCACGGCGGCCTCAATGGCGCCGGTGTCCGTGACCTGTTCTAGACCTTCGGTCTTGACGATTTCCTCGGGGTCGCGGTCTTGGGTATAGGCGATCTCGAAGACGTTCTTGGCGATCTTGCCACTGATCTTGTCCGATTTGATCAGGCCCACGATCTGGCCAATCCGTGCGGCAGAAATCGGGCTGTCCGAAATGTCGCGGTCGTCTTTCTTCAGACGTCCGAACAACTCGTTGATGACCCAGTTGGCGGCCAGCTTGCCATCGGTGCCATCTGCTACAGCCTCGAAGAAGGCTGCGTTTGTCACGTCGGCTGTCAGCACGCTCGCGTCATAGTCCGTCAGGCCGAAATCCGCGATGAAGCGCGCTTTCTTGGCGTCAGGCAGTTCGGGCAGGGCGGCTGCGATGTCGTCGACCCATGCCTGTTCGATCTCAAGCGGCAAAAGGTCGGGATCGGGGAAGTAGCGGTAATCGTGCGCTTCTTCCTTGGACCGCATGGACCGCGTTTCGTTCTTGTCGGGATCATACAGACGCGTTTCCTGATCGACCGAGCCCCCATCTTCCAGAATGGCGATCTGGCGGCGGGCCTCGTGTTCGATAGCCGCCTGAATGAAGCGCATGGAGTTCATGTTCTTGATCTCGCACCGCGTGCCCAAGTGGCTGAAATCCTGTGTTTCCTGATACTTTTCGTAGTCACCGGGACGGCAGACAGAGACGTTCACATCCGCCCGCAGGTTGCCGTTCTGCATGTTGCCATCACAGGTGCCCAGATAGCGCATGATCTGACGCAGCTTGGCGACATAGGCTGCGGCTTCTTCGGGGCCGCGGATGTCGGGACGGCTGACGATTTCCATCAGCGCCACGCCGGTGCGGTTCAGGTCCACAAAGGACATCGCCGGATCCATATCGTGGATCGACTTACCGGCGTCTTGTTCAAGGTGGATGCGTTCGATGCGCACAACCCGCGCGGTGCCGGGCTGGCCGGAATCAGGGCCCATCTCGACCAGCACTTCGCCTTCGCCCACGATCGGGTGGTAGAGCTGCGAAATCTGGTAGCCCTGCGGCAGGTCGGGGTAGAAGTAGTTCTTGCGGTCAAACGCGGAGGTCAGGTTGATCTCGGCCTTCAGGCCCAGACCGGTTTTGACGGCTTGGGCCACACACCCTTCGTTGATCACGGGCAACATGCCGGGCATGCCTGCGTCCACGAAAGCCACGTTGCTGTTGGGTTCCGCACCAAACTGGGTCGAGGCACCTGAGAACAGTTTCGCTGCAGTGGCGACCTGAGCATGGACTTCCAGCCCGATCACAAGTTCCCAATCGCCCGTGGCACCGGCGATGACTTTGGGTTTTGGGGTCTCGTAGGTGAGGTCCAGCATGTTGTGCTCCGCATCTGTCTGATGGGTTGAATAGGGGGATCGCGGCCCAGCTTCAAGCGGTGGGTTTGAGGTTCTGCGCCAAACATCCCCTACATCTGGTGGTGTTCTGCCCAAAATCCGCCAAGCTGCGTCAGAAGTGCCCGATTTTCTTGCCGAATCTCTGATCCCCGGTCCATACCGTTGGAATGTTTGGAATACGAGCCATCCTGGGGGGGATGTGCATGGCTCTGATGGCGCCTGTTGTGCAGGCGCAAGGACCCAGCACAGACACCCGCCCGTTCAGTCGCGCAGATGCCATTGTGCAGCGCACGGAAGCCGCCTTTGCACGGGTTGAGGCCGAGCGCGCCGCCTTGGCCGCGTTCCGCCCCGAAGCGCGGCCTGCCTACATGCTGCGCTATCCGGTTGAGATCAGCGAAAACCCGACGATGCGGCCCATCGCACGGGTGAACTACATCCCCGACGCCCGCTGGGATTTCCGCGATGACAGCGCCAGTTGGACACGGGCGGCCTTGGCGGCGCTGCGCACCCATGGGTCGCGGATGGAAGAAACCGTGCCGCGTGACATTGCCAACTGGTGCCCGGGCTACACCAACAACCCGCCTCATCTGCGTCGTGCGTTCTGGGTGGGGATGATGTCGGCGCTGGCCAAGCATGAAAGTACCTACCGCCCGACGGCTGTGGGCGGGCCGGACCTGTGGTACGGATTGCTGCAGATCTACCCCGACACCGCCCGCCGCTACGGCTGCCGCGCCACCACCGGTGAGGCGCTGAAGGACCCTGAGGACAACCTAAGCTGTGCGGTGCGGATCATGAACGTGACCGTCCCGCGTGATAATGCGATTGCGGTCCGCGACAGCCGCTGGCGCGGTGTGGCCGCCGATTGGGGGCCGATGACCAACCGCAGCAAAATCGCGGAAATGTCTGCATGGACGCGCCAGCAGGACTATTGCCAAGCGCGGCCAGTGGAAATGCTCACAAGCCTGCGGCCCCAATCGCGGCCAAGCGCTGAAGCCCCCACAGCAACACTGTCTACGATGAACGAGGGCTAGGCCCGCAACAGCTGGCGTGAGGTTTTGACAAGGCTCACGCTGGGTTGCCCGTCTTCGCCCAAGGACAAAGTCGCCCGCCGCAACAGGGCGATACCCTCTTCGGAGGATTTGGGCAGGGCAGAGGCCGAGATCGGCTCCCCCACGGTGACCTCAAACGGTTGACGGTCCTTGTTCAGGGTCTCGTGAAACAGTGTGATGTCCCGCAGGGTGGGGTGGATGCGGTCGAACAGGTAAAATAGCACCGAATTGCGGGCGCGGATGTTGATCGGGATCACCGGCAGGTCGAACTTGCGGGCCAGCATCGCCGCCGAGGCCATCCACGGCCGTTCGTGCAGCCGCAATCCGCGCCGTTTGGCCAACCGGCCAGAGGGGAAGATCACCCCGAGCCGGCCTGCGTCGACGGCATCGCGGACGAAAGTCATCGTCTCTCGCGTTTTGCCGTGGCTGCGTTGGCTTTGGCGCCATTCGACGGGCGCGATCATGTCTGTCATTTGGGGCATGATCCGCAGGATGTCTTTGTTGGCGAAGAAATAAGTATCGGGCCGCGTTTGCGCCAGCAGCCCGTGCAGAATGATGCCGTCCGCGATGCCGGTCGGATGGTTGGCCACCACAAGGGCCGCACCCTGGCGGGGCACATTGTCCAGCCCCCGCACGGTCACATGACGGGCCAGACGGTCATGCATCTGCGCCATCAGGGGCAGTGTCGGCAGGTGCTGCAGCTGTTCGGCCAGCGAAACCGTTTGGTCATAGGACAAGGTCCGGTCCAGCACCGCGCGCGCAGCAGTCGCCACGGGGCCGTTGCGAAACAACCAAGGGGCACGTTCGGCAATCAGGGGATCAATGCGGTCTCTCATGGGTCCACGTTCATCAGACGAATGTAACGGGTCCATAACCAACAGATGACGGTTTTGTTCCGCGCGGTGGTTTGCCGATCAGAACGGGGAGAATGGGTGGCGTTCCGCCGAAATGCCTGCTTGCGCCAATGCGGCCTCAAGCTCTGCCGCGGGTGGGCGGACGTCAGGGGGCAGGCGGGTGTGGCTGCCATTTGGATGCAACAGCGTGATGCGGAAGCCTCCGTCGAACCGGCGGTCAAGCCGGACATGATCGATTTCCGTGCTTTCCCCGTCACGCAGAGCGGACGTCCATCGAAGCTGCTGTGGATCCACCTCAAGCGTAGCGGTGCGGTTTCGGAGAATGTCGATCACACTTGGCGCGATGGCCACGAGCAGCAGCAGACAAATCACCCAATGGGCTGCAAAAACCAGCCACAGCACGGCAACCCCCAAAAGCCACAGACCGACCACGGCGAGGGCTGTGGGTGTCCGCGCGGAGCCTTGCCAACTGTAGATCACCGGACCCGCATGGCGCGTTTGATGTCTTCTAGGGCATCGCGCTGGCGGTCGCTGAGGCTGTCGTGAACGGTGCCTTTCAGGACCTCCATCAAGGGCTCCATTTGTTCCGCTCCGCCCAGTTTGTAGAGTTTGCGGGAGATGCGGGCGATGGCGGGTTCCGCGCCACCGCATTCGGTCATGAACCAACGGCCCAGCACTTCCATCTCTTGCGCTTCGTCTGCGTCTGCGCGCAATTTGGACCGCAGTTGAACTGTCAGCCGCCCGCGCAATTCGGTCGTGGGCAGGTCGTCGAGTTCAATGAACGACGTTGCAATCGCCGCAATGGCGAGCCTTGGGTCCTCGATGCTTTCGACGGGGTGGATGTTTGTCTGCCGCCGGAATCCGAACCGCCGTGCGGCCAGACGCACATCATTGGCCATGTCTGCCACGTCCCCCACTACGTCGCGGGCGCGGCTGGCGCGATTGGCCCAGATATAGGCGGTGACAATGATCCCTGCGATGGCAATCAGAAATGGCATGGGCGTGGTCCTTTGCACTCGTGTGCTCGGAGGTTAACCCACGGGTTGTGTCCCTATGAAGTCGGGTTTCCCAGTATGCGTCCAACCATTTCGGATGTGTCGCGCGAAAGCCCCTCTTTGGCGGCCAGTCCCTCAAGCGTGGTGCGGATCAGGGCCTGACGGTCTTCATCGTAGCGCCGCCATGTCTCGAACGCGGATGACAGACGCGCCGTTGTCTGTGGGTTGATCGCGTCAAGCTTGGCCAGCCAATCCCCAAGCAGCCGGTACCCCGCACCAGAGGCGTGATGAAAGCCCGCGTGGTTATTGGAGAACGCACCAAAGACAGCGCGGAACCGGTTGGGGTTTTTCATGTCGAAGTCGGGTTCTTGGGTCAGGCGCTCTACCGTTGCCACAGCGTCATTTGGGGCCGCGCGGCTGACTGTCAGGCCGAACCATTTGTCGGTGACCAGCTTGTCATGGCGCCAGCGCTCACGGAACGCTGCACTCTGTGCATCCCCCTTGCCAATGTTCATCAGCTGCGCGAGGGCGGCGATGGAATTGGTCATGTTATCCGCCTCTTCAAACTGCTTCGCTGCCGCATCGCCCCCGTCCAGACGGGTCATCATCGATAGGGCCGCATTGGCCAGCGCTCGTTTTCCGGCAGATTTCGCATCGGGCGAGTAGGGGCCTTCGATCTGCATCGCCGCATATAGCCGCGGTGACAGGT
Organism: Pseudooctadecabacter sp.; assembly: GCA_020628265.1. GTDB lineage: Bacteria > Pseudomonadota > Alphaproteobacteria > Rhodobacterales > Rhodobacteraceae > Octadecabacter. Next base: position 7,131 of record JAHDFG010000039.1, read on the forward strand.
CTTGCAGATGTTGGGCGCGGGCCACGCGCAGGGTTTCAAGGCCAAGGTGGATGGCCATCGGGTCCGGTGTCTTGCCCGCCTCGGCGATATCGCGGGCCAGCTCGTCATCGCTGGGCAAGTCCAGCATCAGCGCGCGGAAGGCGGGATCAAGGCTGTCGTCCCGCAGGATCGCGGCCAGACCGTCCAGATAGGCGGCATCGGGGGCCTGATCTTCGGTGATCATGCCGATCAGCACATTGGACGCCAGTGCATCTGCGGCAGACCATTTGTTGTAGGGGTCCGTGTCGTGCGCCATCAGGAAGGCCCGCTCGGCGTTGGACTGATCCCTCTCAAGGATCACAGGGGCCGAGAACCCGCGCAGCAGGGAGGGGACGGGCTTAGCTGCAAGGCCGTCAAAGCTGAAGCTTTGGCTTTCTTCGGTCAGTTCCAGCAGGGTTGTGGGCACCACTTCGTCGCCCTCTTTCGACAGCAGCCCGACCGCCATCGGGATCACCTGCGGCAGCTTCTGGGAGCCGTCCGGCGTCGGGCGGCTGTGCTGTTTGAAAGTCAATGTGTAAGTGCCATCCTCGAACGCTTCTTCCACGCCCACCCGCGGTGTACCTGCCTGTGAATACCACCGTTTGAACTGGGTCAGATCGCGGCCTGTGCTGTCCTCGAATACCTTGAGCCAGTCTTCGATGGTGGCCGCATCCCCGTCGTGCCGTTCGAAGTAGAGGTCGAGCGCCTTGGCGTAGGCGTCATCGCCCACAAGCCGCTTGAGCATCCCGATAATCTCGGCACCCTTTTCGTAGACCGTGATGGTGTAGAAGTTGTTGATCTCAATAAAACTTTCGGGCCGCACGGGGTGGGCCAATGGCCCTGCGTCTTCCTGAAACTGGGCGCTGCGGATAAGGCCCGCATCCACGATCCGCTTGACCGCATGGCTGCCCTGATCGCCGGTGTATTGCTGGTCGCGGAAGACGGTCAGCCCTTCTTTCAGGCACAGCTGGAACCAGTCGCGGCAGGTGATGCGGTTGCCGGTCCAGTTGTGGAAATACTCATGCGCGATGATCGCGTCGATGCGTTCGAAATTGGCGTCCGTCGAGGTCTCGGGCGATGCCAGAACGCAAGAGGAGTTGAAGATGTTCAGCCCCTTGTTTTCCATGGCCCCCATGTTGAAATCGTCCACGGCGACGATGTTGAAAATATCCAGATCGTATTCGCGGCCATAGACATCCTCGTCCCACTTCATCGACCGCTTTAGGGCCTCCATCCCGAAGGCGCATTTGTCTTCGTCTCCGCCGGGGCGGACCCAGATGTTCAACTCGACATCCTTGCCGGATTTCGTCGTAAATTGGCCTGCGTGGTTGACCAGTTCCCCGCCCACAAGGGCGAAAAGGTAAGCGGGCTTGGGCCATGGGTCGTGCCACTCTGCCCAACCGTCGCCTTGGCTGACGGGATTGCCGTTGGACAACAGCACCGGTAGATCGCCTTCGATGCGGGTGGTGAAGACCGACATGACGTCGGGCCGATCAGGGTAGAAGGTGATCTTGCGGAACCCTTCGGCCTCGCACTGGGTGCAGTACATGCCGTTCGACATATAGAGCCCCTCAAGCGCGGTGTTGGTTTCGGGGGAAATCTGGACCTCGCATTCCCACACGAAGGGTGCGTCGGGCACGTCGCAGGTGAGGCCCGTGTCAGTCACGTCGGGGGTGACAGCCTTGCCATCCACCTTTGCCCAGATCAGCTTCAATTCCTGTCCGTGCAGGAAGAAAGGGCCGGGGAAATCCGCATTTGGGCGCACGTCCAGTCGTGCAACCACCCTTGTTGCTGTGGGGGCCAGTTTGAATGTCAGATGCACTGCGTCGATGTGATAGGCGAAGGGGCGGTAGTCCTTCAGGTAGATCGTTTCAGGAGAGGTGGCGGCGGTTGCGTCTTTCATGGGGCGGCTCCGATCTGCTGGGTTGAGCGGACCCTATGCCGCGCCCCACTGGCGGACAAGGCTTGGCCGCCTATTTGGTGCCCCATGTACGTGATCTGGTTCAAACGCGACCTGCGGGTTGAGGACAACGCGGCCCTTACGGCGGTGCCCAAAGGTGCGCCTGTCATTCCGCTCTATGTCTATGAGCCTGACTATTGGGCGCTGCCGGATACCAGCGGGCAGCAGTGGGCCTTTATCGCTGAGTGTCTAAACGGGTTGGGGCGTGATCTGGCCAGATTGGGCGCACCCTTGGTGACGCGTGTCGGGGACGTGGTTGAGGTAATGGAAGACCTGCGCCGCACCCATGGCGTGACCCATCTGGTCAGCCACGAAGAAACGGGCAACCTGTGGACTTTTGCCCGTGACCGGCGCGTGGCGGCGTGGGCGCGGGGGCAGGGCGTAAACTGGCGCGAAGTGCCGTCGTCTGGCGTGGTGCGCAGGCTTTCGGGCCGCGACGACTGGGCCAAACAGCGTGACGCCCGTATTTTTGCGCCCGTGATTGATCCGCCAGAGCATCTGCAAGGTCCCGACGTGCCGTCCGAACCTTTGCCGGCGGGGCCTGCTGACCCTTGCGCTGGGCGGCAAACCGGAGGGCGGGATCAGGCCCTGTCGCTCTTGGACGGGTTTCTGACCGAACGGGGCCGGACCTATCGCAGCGCCATGTCGTCCCCTGTTGAGGGCGCCACGGCCTGTTCGCGCCTGTCGCCCCATTTCGCGGCGGGCACCTTGTCGATCCGCGAGGCGGCCATGGCAACAGCCGCCCGCCAGAGGGAGGTGACGGACAAAACGTGGAAGGCCTCGTTGAAGTCGTTTCAAAGCCGGTTGGCGTGGCGGGATCACTTCATTCAGAAGCTTGAAGATGAGCCGCGGATCGAAACCCGCTGTCTGCATTCCGCCTATGAAGGCCTGCGCGGGGATGATGCGGAACGGCGCGGCGCGTGGGAGAGGGGCGAAACTGGCCTGCCGTTCGTCGACGCCTGTATGCGCAGTCTGAACGCCACAGGCTGGTTGAATTTCCGCATGCGGTCGATGGTGATGGCGGTGGCGTCCTATCATCTATGGCTGGATTGGCGGGCAACCGGCCCACATCTGGCGCGGATGTTTACCGACTACGAGCCCGGCATTCACTGGAGCCAGGTGCAGATGCAGTCTGGCACGACGGGGATGAATACCGTGCGCATCTACAACCCCGTCAAACAGGGGCATGATCAGGACCCGACAGGCGTGTTCACGAGACGGTGGGTGCCGGAGCTGGCTCCTGTTCCAGACGTCTATCTGCAAGAGCCATGGCTATGGGAGGGGGCGCAATCCTTGCCGTACCCCCCACCGATCATCGATGTGAAAGCCGCAGCGCAGGAGGCGCGCGCCCGCATTTGGGGCGTCCGGACCGGTAATGCGTTCCGCTCGGAGGCAGCGGCGGTGATCCACAAACATGCATCACGGAAGGATCGGCAGGGCCGCTTTGTGAACGACCGTGCCCGTGGGGGGCGGCGCAAGCCCAAGGACGACAAACAGATGAGCTTTGATTTGTAAGATGCCAAAAGGGGTTAAGAAATCCGATCTTCCGTCGAAGGACTGTGTGACCTGCGGGCGTCCGTTCACGTGGCGCAAGAAATGGGCCAAGGTCTGGGACGAGGTGCAATATTGCTCGGACCGGTGCCGTCGTAGCCGTGCATCACGACCTGTTTCCCAATCTGTTTTGAAAGACTGACGCAAAAACTGGTAAGATTATTTTACCAATGCTGTTGCCTATAGGAAACTTCTGTCTTACATCGGACCTGACGCCAAAAGGGGCGCGTGTTGAAGAAGGGAACGGATATGACCGATCGGGTTGAACGCAACGGACTTCAGGTCGCAACCGAGCTCGCAGAGTTCATCGAAACGCAAGCCCTTCCGGGAACGGAGGTCAGTGCGGACGCGTTTTGGGCGGGCCTGTCGACACTTGTGCACGACTTTGGCCCCCGCAACCGCGCACTTCTAGACAAGCGCGAGGCCCTGCAAGAGCAGCTGGACACCTGGCACAAGCAGAACCCCGAGTTGGAGGAGGCCGCTTATGAGGCCTTCCTACGTGAGATCGGCTACCTGCTGCCGGAAGGGGACGATTTCGAGATCGAAACCTCCAACATCGACCCAGAGATCGCGTCCGTTGCAGGGCCGCAATTGGTGGTCCCCATCACCAACGGGCGGTTCGCCCTGAATGCGGCCAACGCCCGCTGGGGAAGCCTGTATGATGCATTCTACGGGACGGATGCCATGGGGCGTGCGCCTGAAGGCCGCGGTTATGATCGTGGTCACGGTGCGCGGGTTGTCGCGCGGACCCGTGTGTTCCTTGACGATACCTTCCCGATCAAGGGCGCGTCCCATGGCGACGTCCAGCGCTACGTCGTTGCTGACGGTCAGTTGATGGTGGACGACAACCCTCTGATGATGCCCGAGCAATTCGTGGGATATACGGGCAACCCCAAGGCCCCCGACACGATCGTGTTGCGGAACAACGGGCTGCACGTTGAGATGGTATTCGACCGTGCCCACCCCATCGGGTCCCGCGACCGTGCTTTGCTGGCGGATGTGCGGCTTGAGTCCGCCGTCTCGGCGATTATGGACTGCGAAGATTCTGTCGCATGCGTGGATGCCGAAGACAAGGTCGTGGCCTACAGCAACTGGCTGGGGCTGATGAAAGGTGATCTGGAGGCGTCGTTCGAGAAGGGCGGCAAGACCATGACCCGCCGCTTGCACGATGACCGCGTCTATACCGCACCTGATGGCGGCACGCTGACCCTGAAGGGGCGGGCGCTGCTGTGGATCCGCA